>NZ_RZRO01000014.1:0-89099 GCF_003997975.1 Mesorhizobium sp. M7A.F.Ca.US.005.03.1.1 | reverse complement strand
GGACATCTCCCCCTCGAGTGGGGAGATTGGCAGTTTCGGCGCCTCGCTCAGTCCCGCAAGGTCGGCGATTGGCGAAAGCCGTCGCGACATCCAATCTCCCCCCTTGAGGGGGAGATGTCCGGCAGGACAGAGGGGGGCGCTGGCCCGCGGCGTTGCCGCAATTTGCAACTACCCGGCCAACGCCAGCTTCGCCACGGCCGGAGCAAAAGGCCGAATGTTGATCCCGTCCCTGGTCATGGTGACGAAGCTCGATGGCGGGATCGCCTAGGCGCGATCCGGAAGAGCCGCCGGCTCCTTGGTCGCGTGCGTGCCTCTGTTGTGCGTCCGCTCGTAAAGCTCGCGAACGATTCGGCTGGCGGTAGTTTCAAACAGAAATGGCAAGAAAGCATGAACGAGCGCGGCGCCGGCCGCCATCAACAGGCGCGACGAAAACCAGGCGGCAAAGCCCATGTGGCTGAAATAGGTTTCGCCGACCTTGGCCGGATGAGAGGTGAAAATCCTTGCGACCGACATGCTGGTTCCCCTTCAGCGCTTGAAGTTCCTGATATGAGTATCCTGACATGCTTCGCCGGTTCATCGGTCTCAAAATGTCCTTGTATTTCGGTGATGCATGGGACAAATATCCCACATGGCGCTGGAAATTGACGAAATCGACCGGAAATTGCTCGCCGAGTTGCAACGCGACGGCACGCTGTCGGTCGACCAGTTGTCGGAACGGGTGGCGCTGTCGCGCAATGCCTGCTGGCGCCGGGTGAAGCGGCTGGAGGAGGCCGGTGTCATCACCGGCAGGGTGGCGCTGGTCGATGCCGAAAAGCTCGGGCTTGGCCTTTCCGTCTTCATCCTGATCCGCACGTCCAACCACGATCCGGAGTGGCTGCAGAGATTCCGGGCGGCGGTGACCGGCTTTCCCGAGATCATCGGCGTCTACCGCATGTCCGGCGACCTCGACTACGTTCTGCGCGCCCGCGTCGCCGACGTGAAGGCCTATGACCGGCTCTACCAGCGGCTGATCGCCAAGGTGGCGCTGTCCGACGTCTCCGCCTCCTTCGTGATGGAGGAGATCAAGGAGACGACGGTGGTTCCGATGGAAGTGCGCTAAGGTATGTTGAGATTCAGGTCAGGCCATACTGATGCCTGAAAGAAAGCCGTTGATAGGCTTGCGGGCGAATTGACCGAATCGGCAATCGCGCCGATAGGATCGATTTTATGCGCGCAGCCCTTCAAACTCCCTCCGTCATCGGTCCGACCGTCGGCTTCGTCAGGTTGCCGCATGCTGAAGGACTTCCCCTTCCTGCTTATGAAAGCACCGGTGCTGCCGGCATGGATCTGCGCGCCGCGGTGCCGGACGACCGGCCGCTGCTGATCCTGCCCGGAAAACGCGCTCTGGTGCCGACCGGGCTGATCCTGGAAATTCCCGAAGGCATGGAAGGCCAGGTGCGGCCGCGCTCAGGCCTTGCCTTCAAACATGGGCTGACCGTCCTCAACACGCCCGGCACCATCGACAGCGACTATCGCGGCGAGGTCAAGGTGCTGCTGATCAATCTCGGCGACGAGGACTTTGCCGTGACGCGCGGCATGCGCATCGCCCAGATCGTTTTTGCCGCGGTGACGCAAGCCGCCGTGGAAGAGCGCAACCTGGCCGGCGGCACGGCGCGCGGCGCGGGCGGGTTCGGATCGACCGGCACCGCCTGATGCCTGAACTGCCTAAACTTGTCATCTTCGACTGCGACGGGATCCTGGTCGACACGGAGAACCTGGCCAATCGGCGCCTTGCCGAATGGCTGACCGCTGCCGGCTATCCGACAAGCTTCGAATATTGCCGCAAGAATTTCTCCGGCCGCAGCATGGCGTCGGTGCAGAAAGAGATCGAAGAAAAGACCAGCGTCAGGCTTGGCGCCGATTTTGTCGATCGCTGGAACGCCGGCCTGCCAGACCTGTTCGCCCACGGCGTCGAAGCAATCCCTTATGTCCGCGAATTCGTCGAGGCCGTGCGGTCAGCCGGGATCGCCTATTGCGTCGCCACCTCGGCCCGGGTGTCGAAGATGCACATCACACTTGGCCAGACCGGGCTGTTGCCGCTGTTCGAACACGCGATGTTTTCCTCGACGATGGTCGCGCGCGGCAAGCCGTTTCCGGACCTGTTCCTGCATGCTGCGAAAACCGTGGGCTTTGCACCTGCCGACTGCATCGTCATCGAGGACAGCGTCGCTGGCACGCAGGCCGGCATCGCGGCCGGCATGCGGGTGTTTTCCTATCACGCCGATCCCTATTCCGACCGCGACGGCCTTATCCAGGCCGGCGGCATCCTGTTCGACGACATGCGCGAACTGGCCGGGCTGGTGCCGATCCACTGAGCTGGCTGACGGACTGGACGGGTTGGGAGGCTGTGCTACGTTCCGCGCGCCCGACAGCCTGAGGCGACCATGCCGACGAACCTGCTTCGCTTCATCCTCGCCGTGATGCTGCTGCCATTGCTGTGGACCGCAGCCGGCGCGCAAGACGCCAGCCTTCCGGAGCTCGGCAGCCCACTGCCCGGCCAAAAAGACATCACCTATCTCGACCTCGCCAGGATGATCATTCCAGACCTCGCCGCCGACAAGAATGGCTTTTACAGGGGCGGGCTGCCGATCGCGATGCGCCATATCGAGGGACCCGACAGCGGCGGCTCGCCGCCCGAAACCTCAGGCTTTTCCAATGCCTCCGTGCTTGCCATCAAGGCGGGAGGCAAGGACCGCCTGACCATGCTGTTCGATCTCGGCGATTCCTCAGACAGCGCAGAAGGCTATGCGGTGCTAGCGCTCTACGACATTACGGGCAAACCAAGGCTGCTCGACGCCGCCAATGTCGCCCTCGACCGCAGCACCTATTTCCGCGAACCCGGCAAGCTCGGCATCGGCGCCAATGATGATATCCTCATGATCGAGAGTTCGCATTCCAATTCAAACCAGAACTATATGATCGTCCCGCTGATTATGGTCGCCAGGGACAAGTTGAAGCTGATCGACATCATCTATTTGTTCGACGAGCACGTGTGTGCCTATAGCCGGACGCAGGACGTTGCCTTTAAAGCCTTCGCAGAGGGCCGACGCCATGCGGCGATCAAGGTAACGGTGACCGATGCCACCGTCGTGAACGACGAAAGCTGCGATGACCAGCCGCCCAAACCTGAATCTCACGACATCTCCGTCACCTATCATTGGGACAAGACAACGTCGCACTACGCCAAGGATTCCGACGCGCTGGACAAATTGGCAGGAGAGAACGCCAAACGCTTCTGAACCAATCGCATTCGTTTGCCCGGCCAGATGGAGCAGGATAAAATCCGTTCGGCCACACCGCATATGATGGGGGAACTACCATGGACAAGGGCAAGATCTTTCGCGACCTGCATGCCTCGACCTTCGTCGTGCCCAATCCCTGGGATATCGGCACGACCAAGCTGCTCGGCTCGTTCGGCTTCACGGCGCTGGCGACGACCAGCGCCGGCTTTGCCTTTTCGCGCGGCCTGCCGGACGGCGCGGTGACCTTCGACCAGATGATCCACCATTGCCGCGAAGTGACCGCGGCGACCAGCCTGCCGGTCTCGGCCGACCTCGAGAAAGGCAAGGGCGACAGCGCCGAGCAGGCCGCCGAAACCATCTTCGCGGCGGAAGCTGCCGGCCTTGCCGGCTGCTCGATCGAAGACCACACCGGCGATCCGGACAAGCCGATCTATGATTTTGCGCACGCCGTCGAACGCGTTGCGGCGGCCGTGGAAGCGGCGCGGGCCCTGAAACGCGATTTCGTCTTCACTGCGCGGGCCGAGAATTTCCTCTGGGGCAAGTCCGACCTCGACGACACGATCAAGCGGCTGCAGGCGTTCGAGAAGGCCGGCGCCGACGTACTCTATGCGCCAGGCATCGGCAACGTCGAGATGATCCGCACGCTCTGCTCTGCCGTCAGCAAGCCGGTCAATGTCATGGCGGTACCGGGTTTTACCATCGCCGATCTCGCCATGGCCGGCGTCAAGCGTATCTCGCTCGGGCCGTGGCTGACCAATTTCGCCTACGGCATGCTGGAAACGGCGGCACGCGAAATCCAGCAAGACGGCACCTTCGGCTTCACCCGCGCCGCCATGCCGTTCAGCAAATTGCAGGCCCTCTTCGGCAAATCTTCGGATTAATGGGGCCCGTCGCATGACGCTGACCGTGATCGACATGCATACTGGCGGCGAGCCGCTAAGGATCGTCACCGGCGGCTATCCCGGTATCCCCAAGGGCACGATCCTGGAAAAGCGCGCCTATGTGCGCGACCATCTCGATCATCTCAGGAAAATCCTGATGTTCGAGCCACGCGGCCATTACGACATGTATGGCGCCTTGCTGGTCGAGCCGGACCTGCCCGGCGCCGACCTCGCCGTGCTGTTCATGCACAATGAGGGTTATTCGACGATGTGCGGCCACGCCATCGTCGCGCTCGGCCGCTACGCCATCGATGAAGGGCTGGTGGCGAAACAGGAACCAGTCACGACAGTCAATATCGAGGCGCCGTGCGGGCTGGTCGTCGCCTCGGTCGAGGTCAGGGACGGCAAGGCCGGTGCGGTGTCGTTCGAAAGCGTGCCGGCCTTCCTGTTCGCCGGTGGACAGGCGATCGAATTGGCGGGCCACGGCACGATTGGCTTCGACGTCGCCTATGGCGGCGCCTTCTACGCGCTGGCCGATTGTCACCAATTCGGGCTCGAATTCGGCAGAAGCCGGATGCGCGATTTCGTCGATGCGGCAACGGGGCTGACGGACAGGCTCAAGGCTGAATTTCCGCTGTCGCATCCCGACCACGGCGACCTAGCCTACCTATACGGCACCATCCTGACCGACGGCCGCGACACATTTTCCGGCGAGGTGACCAAAAACATCTGCGTCTTCGCCGAAGCCGAGGTCGATCGCTCGCCAACCGGTTCCGGCGTCACCGCAAGGCTGGCGGCCATGCATGCCAAGGGCGAGATCGCGATCGGACAGACGCGCACATTCGAGAGCATCGCCGGCTCGCGTTTTTCCGGAGCCGTGGCGCGGACGGCGAAGGCTGGACGGCATGAGGCGATCATCGCCCGCGTCGGCGGCCGCGCCTATTATTCCGGGCGGGCCGAATTCATCGTCGAGGCCGATGACGAGCTCGGACGCGGATTTCTGTTGCGCTGAAGAAAATGCCTAGCCGCGTGAGGGGCGAGCCACTTCCCGCACCGAGATCGCCTTGTGCAGATGCACCATCATGGCGGCGGCGAACAGCGGCGTCAGCAGGTTGAGCAACGGCACGGCGAGGAAAGCGGCGATGAGCAGCCCGGCGAGAAACACTGTGCCGGCATAGTGCCTGCGCAAGGCCCTGGCCTCGTCTTCGCCGCGAAAGCGCATGGCGGCGAATTCGAAGAACTCGCGCCCGAGCAGATAGCCGTTGACGATGAAGAAGGCGGCTATGTTGACGCCCGGCACCAAGAGAAGCAGCAGCGCGACGATGTTGCCGAGAATGACGACACCGAGGAATCGCGCCGACAGCACCAGCGAGCGCAGCGCCGGCATGGCGCGGCCGGTCGGATCGCCGGGGTAGTCGGTGCGCTCGACCACTTCGGCGATATCGTCGAGGAACAGGCCGGCGACAACAGCCGTCACCGGCGCGATGAGCAACGCCATGCCGAAGGCAAGCGCTATTGCCGCGATGATGCCGCCGAGCCACCCGGCCCAGGACGGCATGCCGGGCAACAGCGTCTGCAGCCACGGCAGCGCCAGCCACTCGACGAGGCTCGTCAGGCCGAACCACAGAGCCACCAGTGCCAGCACGGTCAAGCCCAGCGTCTTGACGAACACGGCCCGAAAGGGAGGCGAAATCAGCTCGAGGGCCGCAGCGCGGGCAGCGTCGAAAATCACCTTGTCACACCCCCGGTTAGCGGACGCCGCCTAAAAGGCGGATGCTTCCGAGATAGGCAGCGCAGGCCATGAGCACAAGCGGGCTGGCGTCTACCGCGCAAATGCCGGCTTTCGAACCGGGATGGTCATGGCAGCGACCCCGGCCACGACAAAACCCATGCCCAGCCATGCCGTCGAACCAAGACTTTCGCCGAGGAAGAGAGCGCCGATGCCGACGCCGATCGGCACGCGCAGATAGGCCTGCGAGGTGGTGCCGACCGAACCCAGCGTGTGGATGAGGCGGAAATAGATGACGAAGGCCAGCGCGGTGGAAAAGACCGACAGGCCGAGCAGGGCCAGGATCGACGCGGTCGATGGCGCCAGCGTCCACGGCTGGTCGAACACCAGACTGAGCGGCACGAGGATGACGGCGCCGCACAACATGGAACCGGCGGCCGGTAGCATTGGGTCGAGGCCCTTGAAACCGCGGCCGAAAATGGCGGCCCCGGCATAGCAGACCGTCGCGGCGACGATTGCCAATTGCGCCCACAATTCATGACCGAGGCCACTCAGCGCCTGCGTGCCGATAATGAGGCAGATGCCGGCAATGCCGGCGCCCACACCGATCAGTTTGCGCAAGGTGACCGGCTCGTGGCGGGTGATGAGCGCGGTCAAGAGGAAGGTGAAGATCGGCGAGGTCGCGTTGAGGATGGTGGCGAGGCCGGCATCGACCGAGCGTTCGGCCGCGGCGATCAGGGTGAACGGAATAACGCTGTTGAGGCAGGCCTGGAAGGCGAAGCGGCGCCAGCTTGCAGCATCGCCCGGCAAGGCGAGCCCGCGCCAGCGGATGATGGCCAACAGGATGCCGCCAGCGATCAGGGTGCGGGCGGCAATGAAGGTGACCGGCGGGATGGTTTCGACGCCGATCTTGATGAAGGTGTAGGAGGCGCCCCAGAGCACTGCCAGCACGACGAGCAGTACCAGGTCGGTGGTCAGATCGTTTTTTGCAGGCTCGTTCTTCGTCGACATGCTTTTTGTAGACATTGGGGGCTGGCTCGCCTTCGAAGCGGGATCGTCTGATCCAGGCTTATAGGCGGTGCGGCGATGAAATGCTTCGGCCACGGTCGAATTGTCATAGCGCCTCGCGGCTGATGCGCCTTTGCCTGTTCCGCCAAAGTTGCGTGTCACGCCCTAGGCAAACCGGTTTCAAATCGCTAGACCCGCGCCGGGCCGGCGTGGCAAGAAGCCGGCTCGGGTTTTTGGCGGAGATTTTGATGCCGGATTATGACGTGCTTTGCATCGGCAATGCCATTGTCGACATCATCGCCCAGTGCGACGAGGAATTCCTCGAGACCAACGGCATCATCAAGGGCGCGATGAACCTCATCGACACACAACGCGCCGAACTGCTCTACAGCCGCATGGGCCCGGCGATCGAGGCGTCCGGCGGCAGCGCCGGCAACACGGCGGCCGGCGTCGCCAGCTTCGGCGGCCGCGCCGCCTTCTTCGGCAAGGTTTCCAACGATGCGCTGGGCGAAATCTACGCCCACGACATCCATGCACAGGGCGTCGCCTTCGACACCACGCCGCTCAAGGGCGAGCCGCCGACGGCGCGGTCGATGATCTTCGTCACCCCTGACGGCGAGCGTTCGATGAACACCTATCTCGGCGCCTGCGTCGAGCTTGGGCCGGAGGATGTCGAGGCCGATAAGGCTTCTGGCGCCAAGGTCACCTATTTCGAAGGCTATCTGTGGGACCCGCCGCGCGCCAAGGAAGCGATCCGCCAGACGGCGAAGCTGGCGCACGCAGCAGGCCGCGAAGTGTCGATGACGCTGTCGGATTCGTTCTGCGTCGACCGCTACCGCGACGAATTCCTCGAGCTGATGCGTTCGGGCACGGTCGACATCGTCTTTGCCAACAGCCACGAGATCAAATCGCTCTACCAGACATCCTCGTTCGACGAGGCGCTGGCGCAGATCCGCAAGGATTGCCGGATCGCCGCCGTGACCCGCTCGGAAAAAGGCTCCGTGATCGTGCGCGGCGACGAGACGGTGGTGATCAAGGCGACCGCCATCAAGGAACTGGTCGACACGACGGGCGCCGGCGATCTCTATGCCGCCGGCTTCCTGCATGGCTACACGCAAGGCCGCGACCTGCAAACCTGCGGCGACCTTGGCTCACTGGCGGCCGGATTGGTGATCCAGCAGATCGGCCCCAGGCCCCGGCAGAATCTGCGCCGCGAGGCTGAGCAGGCGGGATTGCTGTAGGGGTCCCGACGCTTTTAACCTCTCCCCTTGTGGGAGAGGTCGGATTGCCCCGATTTGTCCTTTACAAATCGGATGGCAATCCGGGTGAGGGGTAGCTTGGCGCCAAGCTGGAACACCCCTCAACCGTCTTGGCGCTACGCGCCAATCCACCTTCTCCCACAAGGGGAGAAGGAAATGCCGTCGCGCGGCTGTCACACATGACACCTACACGCAATCTGGGCGCCCGCGACTAACATCTGTGCGCCCTCAGTCAGTTGGGGTGTCAAGACATGCAAGACAGCAAGCTGTCGGGCGGCAGGATCCGTCGCCGCCGTGATTTCCGTTTTCCGCACTAGAAGTTCAACAATCGGCCGCAGCTGAGGGGGAGCGCGCGGCCAGAAGACAGATGCATGAACAGATTTCAAATCCAGGGCCTCAAGCAGGACGACTTCGCGGAGATGGTCGCGGAAGACGTCGAACGTGCACTTGCCCACTATGACGAGGCCATCAACAAGCCCACCATGGTCTCGGTCGGCAAGATCGCCGGCAGCATAGCGTCCGCTGTCACCTTGCTGTCACCGAAGCACCAGCGCGCCATCGACGCCATCCATGCCGACCTGCCCGGCCTGGCCTCGAAATTCGTGCGCGCGCTGGCGGCGGAAGCCGCGCGCCGCAGCGAAGCCGGTATTGCCGGCGTGACAAATCCGCCGACGACCCCGTTGGCCGATGTCGAGCCTCCTTCGCTGCCAAAGTCCGACGATCTCGAATCGATGCTGATCGAGGACTGGGCCGGCCGCGTCGCCGGTTCGACCTATCTGGAAGAGCATCTGCGCATCGCCCGCTCGACCCTGCACCGCTGGCAGCGGCGGGGTGAGGTCATCGCCTTGCGCAAGGGCGGCCGCAAACATGTCTTCCCGCTGGTGCAGTTCGTCGACGGCCGGCCGGTTGCAGGCATTCGCGACGTGCTATCCCTGATCACCAATCCGAGGCTCGCATGGCTGTGGCTGACGCGGCCCTCGGCGCAGCTCGACGGCCGCGTCCCGATCGACTTGCTGCGGCAGGATCAGGTGGACGAGGTCGTCGAGGCCGCTCGCATATTCGCGCCGGGCTGAACGCCTCGCCGACTCACCGCTGAGGCCAGCCCCTCAAGTCCCCGCCGTGTACGCCGCGATCGCCGCCATGTTGACGATATCGCTGTCCTTGGCATTCAGCGACACGATCTGAACCGGCTTGTTCAGGCCGACCAGCAGCGGCCCGATCACCGTCGAGCCGCCGAGTTCCTGCAACATCTTGGTCGAAATCGAGGCCGAGTGGAACGCCGGCATGATCAGCACATTGGCCGGGCCGGTCAGGCGGATGAACGGATATTGCGCCATGGCGCGGGCGTTGAGGGCGACGTCGGCGGCCATTTCGCCGTCATATTCGAAATCGACGCGGCGCTTGTCGAGGATGCGCACGGCTTCCTGGACGCGCTCGGAGCGTTCGCCCTGCGGATGGCCAAAGGTGGAATAGGCGAGCATGGCGAGCCTCGGCTCATAACCCATGCGGCGGGCAAAGCCTGCCGCCTCCTCGGCGATGTCGGCGATCTGCTCGGCGTTCGGCATATCGTGCACGGCGGTGTCGGCGACCAGCACGGTCTTGCCCCGCGCCAGCACGATCGAGACGCCGATGACGCGGTGGCCGGGCTTGGCGTCGATGACGCGGCGGATGTCGTCGAGCGCGGTCGAATAGTTGCGGGTGACGCCGGTGACGATGCCGTCGGCGTCGCCCAGCGCCACCATGCAGGCGGCAAAGTGGTTGCGATCGTTGTTGATCAGCCGCTGGCAGTCGCGAAACAGGAAGCCTTTGCGCTGCATGCGCTCGTAGAGGTAGTCGGTGTAGATGCCGTTGCGGCGCGACAGCCTTGCATTGATGATCTCGATGCCTTGTTTGTTGAGATCGATGCCGGCGTGCTTGGCGTTTTCCTTGATGACGTCGTCGCGGCCGAGCAGGATGGCGGTGCCGAGCTTCTGGTTCACATAGGAGACGGCGGCGCGCATGACCTGTTCCTCCTCGCCCTCGGCGAAGACGATGCGCTTGGGCTGGCGGCGCACGCGGTCGTAGATGCGCTGCAGGGTCGAGGCGATCGGGTCGCGGCGGGCCGACAGTTCCTGCGCGTAACGGTCGAGGTCAAGGATCGGCTTGCGGGCGACGCCTGAATCCATCGCCGCCTTGGCGACCGCAATCGGAATGGCCGAGATCAGGCGCGGGTCGAACGGCACCGGGATGATGTAGTTGGGGCCGAATTTCGGCCGATTACCCTGATAGGCGGCGGCAACGTCGTCGGGCACGTCCTGGCGCGCCAGTGCCGCCAGCGCCTGGGCGGCGGCGATCTTCATGTCGTCATTGATGGTGGTTGCCCTGACATCCAGCGCGCCGCGGAAGATATAGGGGAAGCCGAGCACGTTGTTGACCTGATTGGGATAATCGGAACGCCCTGTGGCCATGATGGCGTCTGTGCGGATTTCGGCGACCTCCTCCGGCGTGATTTCCGGGTCGGGATTGGCCATGGCGAAGATGATCGGGTTCTTGGCCATCGACTGCACCATGGCGGTGGTCAGCGCGCCCTTGGCGGAGAGGCCGAGGAAGACGTCGGCGCCGTCGAGCGCCTCGGCGAGACTGCGCGCCTCGGTCTTGACCGCATGCGCCGATTTCCACTGGTTCATGCCTTCGGTGCGGCCCTGGAAAACCACGCCCTTGGTGTCGCACAGGATGATGTTTTCGGGCGAAAAGCCCATCGCCTTCATCAGCTCGATGCAGGCGATGCCGGCGGCGCCGGCGCCGTTGCAGACCATTTTCGTGGTCTTCATGTCGCGACCGGTGATCTCCAGCGCGTTGATCAGGCCGGCGGCGGAGATGATCGCAGTGCCGTGCTGGTCGTCATGGAAGACCGGAATGTCCATCAATTCGCGCAGCCGCTGCTCGATGATGAAGCATTCCGGCGCCTTGATGTCCTCGAGATTGATGCCGCCGAAAGAGGGCCCGAGGAAACGCACGCAGTTGATGAACTCGTCGGCGTCCTCGGTGTCGACCTCGAGGTCGATGGAATCGACATCGGCGAAGCGCTTGAACAGCACCGCCTTGCCCTCCATCACCGGCTTGGAGGCCAGCGCGCCGAGATTGCCGAGACCGAGGATAGCCGTGCCGTTGGAGATGACGGCGACCATGTTGCCGCGCGTCGTGTAGTCGAAGGCGCGCGAGGGGTCTTCGGCGATGGCCAGGACCGGAACCGCGACACCAGGCGAATAGGCGAGGCTGAGGTCGCGTTGCGTCGCCATCGGCTTGGTGGCGACGACCTCCAGCTTGCCGGGGCGACCCATGGCGTGGAATTCGAGCGCTTCCTGCGCACTGACGGACGGACCGCTGTTCTCGGTTTTCCTGGCCATGATGTTCTTGATTTCCTCACCGGTGCAGCACCTCGTTGAAGCGGGTGCTTTGTGTCGGACCGAATTAAGACCACGCGCCGCCGCGTGTAAACCGCCAGCGTGCGGAATCGCGGTTGGTACGCGCGATTGCGGGCATCCTGCCGTCCCGGTCGTCCCCTGTTTTTCGAAGCCCCGGCATTAAACCGCGCGATCACATCTGCTAGCGTGCGGCGCATGAACATGCACAGCCCGAACGAGCCGGACGCCCCCGAGGCGATGACGCCGGTGCCGACCGCCCACGCCGGCGCCACGCCGATGATCGAGCAATTCATCGAGATCAAGGCGGCAAACCCGGATTCGCTGCTGTTCTACCGCATGGGCGATTTCTACGAGCTGTTCTTCGACGATGCCGAGAAGGCGAGCCGGGCGCTGGGCATCGTCTTGACCAAGCGCGGCAAGTATCAAGGGCTCGACATTCCGATGTGCGGCGTGCCGGTGCATGCTGCTGACGACTATCTGCAGAAGCTGATCGGCCAGGGTTTCCGCGTTGCCGTCTGCGAACAGATCGAAGATCCGGCCGAGGCGAAGAAACGCGGCGGCAAATCGGTGGTGCGCCGCGATGTGGTGCGGCTGGTGACACCAGGCACCATCACCGAGGACAAATTGCTGGCGCCGTCGGAATCGAGCTTCCTGATGGCGCTGGGGCGGGTGAAAGGCGGAGCGGACCACTCCTTTGCGCTGGCCTGGATCGACATCTCGACCGGCGCCTTCCGCGTCACCGACACCACCGCCGACCGGCTTTTGGCTGACATCTTCCGTGTTGATCCGCGTGAGTTGATCGTTGCCGAGCCAGTGTTCCACGATCCGGAGCTGAAGCCGGTGTTCGACGTGCTCGGCCGCGTCGCCAGCCCGCAACCACCGTCACTGTTCGATTCGGCGTCGGCGACAGGGCGCATCGCCCGCTTCTTCGATGTGGCGACGCCGGACAGTTTTGGCGCCTTTTCGCGCGCCGAACTATCGGCGATCTCGGGCGCCATTGCCTATGTCGAGAAGACGCAGAAAGCGGAGCGCCCGCCGCTGTCGCGGCCCGAACGCGAGGAGCAGGGTTCGACCCTGTTCATCGATCCGGCGACACGCGGCAATCTGGAACTGCTGCGCACGCTGTCGGGCAGCCGCGAAGGCTCGCTGTTCAAGGCGATCGACCGCACGGTGACCGGCGGCGGCGCAAGGCTGCTCGCCGACCGGCTGATGGCGCCGCTGACCGACCCGGCGGCGATCGGCGCCAGGCTGGACTCAGTGTCGTTCTTCCGTTCCGAAACGCGACTTTGCCAGGCGGTGCGGTCGAGCCTGAAGAGCGTTGCCGACATGCCCCGCGCGCTGTCCAGGCTGGCGCTCAACCGGGGTGGGCCGCGCGACCTCGGCGCGCTGCGCGCCGGCTTCGAGGCTGCAGGCGCGATCGCCGAAATCTTTGCCGCCACCGCCCTGCCCCCGGAACTTGCGGCGGCATTGGCCGCCATCCATGCACTGCCCCAAGCGCTTTCGCAGCATCTGATGCAGGCACTTGGCGACGAACTGCCGCTGCTCAAGCGCGACGGCGGCTTCGTTCGTGGCGGCTACCATGCCGATCTCGACGAGATGCGGGCGCTGCGCGACGAATCGCGAAAGGTGATCGCCGGGCTGGAACGCTCGCTGATCGACGAGACCGGCATCCGCTCGCTGAAAATCCGGCACAACAATGTGCTTGGCTACTATATCGAGGTGACCGCCAACCATCATGCGGTGATGACCAGCAGCGATGGCGCCAAGGCGCGCTTCATCCACCGCCAGACCATGGCCAACGCCATGCGCTTTACCACGACCGAGCTTGCCGAGCTCGAGACCAAGATCGCCAATGCCGCCGACCGGGCGCTCAACATCGAACTGGCCGCCTTCGAGGCGCTGACGACGGAAGCGGTCGGCGAAGCGGAGAAGATCCGCGCCGGCGCCGATGCGCTGGCCGTGCTCGATGTCTCCGCGGCGCTCGCGCTTCTGTCGGAAAGCGAAGCCTGGTGCCGGCCGGTGGTGGATTCGAGCCTTGCCTTCGAGATTACGGGCGGGCGGCATCCGGTGGTCGAACAGGCCTTGCGCCGCTCCGGCGAAGGCCCGTTCGTCGCCAACGATTGCGACCTGTCGCCGGAGGGAGCTGCCCGGAACGGCGCCATCTGGCTCCTGACCGGCCCGAACATGGGCGGCAAGTCGACGTTTCTCAGGCAAAACGCGCTGATCGCCATCCTGGCCCAGACCGGCTCGTTCGTACCGGCGACATCGGCCCATATCGGCGTCGTCGACCGGCTGTTCTCGCGCGTCGGCGCCTCGGACGATCTGGCGCGCGGCCGCTCGACGTTCATGGTCGAGATGGTCGAGACGGCGGCGATCCTCAACCAGGCCGGTGAGCGCGCACTGGTGATCCTCGACGAGATCGGCCGCGGCACCGCCACTTTCGATGGCCTGTCGATCGCCTGGGCGGCGGTCGAATATCTGCATGAGAAGAACCGCTGCCGGGCAATCTTCGCCACCCATTTCCACGAAATGACCTCGCTGGCCGGCAAGCTGGCGCGGCTCCACAATGTCACCATGCGGGTCAAAGAATGGGAAAACGACGTCGTCTTCCTGCACGAGGTCGGCAAGGGTGCCGCCGACCGCTCCTACGGCGTGCAGGTGGCGCGGCTGGCCGGCCTGCCGGAAGCGGTGGTCGACCGGGCCAAGGAAGTGCTGCACCAACTGGAAGAGGGCGAAGTTTCGGGCAAGACCAACCGGCTGGTCGACGATCTTCCATTGTTTTCGGTGGCGGTGAAACGAGAAGCGCCGAAGCCGATCAAGAGCGACGCGCTGGGCGCGGCACTTGGCGACATCAACCCGGACGAAATGACGCCACGCGAGGCGCTGGAAGCGCTCTACCGGCTGAAGGGGTTGGCGGGGACGTAGTCAGATCATCTCCAACCCGCGCTTGCGCGCTGGTGGCGGGAAAGCGCGGTCGAGATCGGCGATGTCCTGCGGCGCAAGCTTGATGTCGAGCGCAGCGACATTCTGGCGGACATGCTCCTCGCTGCTGGCCTTCGGGATGGCGATGACGCCCTCCTGATGCATCACCCAGGCCAGGGCGATTTGCGCTGGGGTCGCATTGTGGCGCCCGGCAATGGCTTCGAGCCTGGCATTGCGCGCCAACGCACCCTGCTCGACCGGCGAATAGGCCATCAAGGGGATGCCGCGCTGCCGGCTCCAGGGCGCCAGATCGAATTCGAGGCCACGCCGGACCAAATTGTAGAGCACCTGGTTGGTCTGGACATTGCCGCCATCGGGCAGGCCGATCAGCTCTTCCATCTCGTCGGTGTCGAAATTGCTGACGCCCCAGTGGCGGATCTTGCCGGCCTTTTTCAGGGCCTCGAAGGCCGCGACGGTTTCCGTCAATGGCACGCTGCCGGGCCAATGCAAGAGATAGAGATCGATGCGGTCGGTGCGCAGGCGTTTCAGGCTGTTTTCGCAGGCCCGCTGCACGCCCGCGCGCGAGGCGTTCGACGGTAGCACTTTCGAGACCAGGAAGGTCTCGTCGCGGCGCCCGGCAATGGCTTCGGCCACCACCTCCTCGGCACCGCCGCTGGCATACATTTCGGCGGTGTCGATCAACGTGATGCCGAGGTCGAGGCCGAGCTTGAGGGCATTCACCTCATCGGCGCGGCGACGGGAATCTTCGCCCATCTTCCATGTGCCCTGGCCAAGCACCTGAACGGCTTCGCCGGAGGGCAGTTTGGTGGTTCTGATGGTCGGTGGCATGGCGGGCTCCAGTTAGGGCCGGATCGCATCGCAGGCTGGGCGATAAATCCAGAGGCGTTCTCGCCGCGCTGGCGATGGCTGAAGACTTACTTCACCGGATGGGCGGCGAGCCAGGCCTGCATCTGCTTGATCTCTGCTTCCTGCGCGGCGATGACGCCTTCGGCCAGCTTGCGGATTTCCGGGTCCTTGCCATTGGCAAGTTCAACCTTGGCCATGTCGATCGCACCCTGATGGTGCGGGATCATGCCTCTGACGAAATCGACGTCGGCATTGCCGGTATAGTCGGACGCCATCATGTCGGCATGCATCTTGTCCATCGCCGCCTTGTAGCCTTCCGTCGAAGGACTGGTCGCGTCCGTCGCCATAGCGCCCATGTCGTGTTTCATCTCTTCGCTCTGCGCCGGAACGCTTTCGAGGAAGACGGCAACCAGCATTCCGGCCGCCATCAGCAGCAGCACGAGTTTTTTGGCGAAGGTCATACATGGTCTCCTGTTGGATGGGTTTCGTATTTGGGGGCTTGGATCAGAGTTTCAATGTTCTCAGCCGCAATGCGTTTGCGATCACCGACACCGAGGACAGGCTCATCGCCGCCGCTGCCAGCATCGGCGACAGAAGCGTGCCAGTGAGCGGATAGAGCACGCCGGCGGCGACCGGCACGCCAAGCACGTTGTAGAGGAAGGCAAAGAACAGGTTCTGGCGGATGTTGCGGATCGTCGCCTGAGCCAGCGTGCGCGCCCGCACGATGCCGTTGAGGTCGCCTTTGACCAAGGTGATGCCGGCGCTTTCGACGGCGACATCGGCGCCGGTGCCCATGGCGATGCCGACATCGGCGGCGGCAAGGGCCGGTGCATCGTTGACGCCGTCGCCGGCCATGGCAACGCCGGTGCCTTTTGCGCGCAGTTCCTCGACAAGGGCTGCCTTCTGTTCCGGCAGCAGGCCGGCGCGGACCTCGTCGATGCCGAGGCTTCTGGCGATCGCGTTGGCCGTGCGTTCATTGTCGCCGGTCGCCATGACGATCCGCAAGCCGCTTTCATGCAGCGCCTTGATCGCCTCGGCCGTCGTTGTCTTGATAGGGTCGGCGACGGCGACGATGCCGGCCGGTTTTTTGTCGACAGCAACGAACATCGCCGTCTTGCCTTCGAGTTGCAGCGCCTCGGCCTTGGCCGAGATGGATGCGATGTCGACGCCAAGGTCGACCATCATCGCGGCGTTCCCGAGTGCGACCGTCTTTCCCGAGACCGAACCGGACACACCCTTCCCGGTGACCGCCTCGAAGCCGCTGGCCTCTGCAACGGTCACGCCGCGCGTAGCGGCGCCGTCGACGATGGCTTCAGCCAGCGGATGCTCCGAGCCTTTCTCCAGGCCCGCGGCAAGCGCCAGCAATTCGTCTTCGGAGAAGCCGTTTGCCGTGACGACATCGGTCAGCTTCGGCCGGCCTTCGGTCAGCGTCCCCGTTTTGTCGACGATCAGCGTGTCGACGGAAGCGAAGCGTTCGAGTGCTGCGGCTTCCTTGATCAGCACGCCGGCATGCGCCCCGCGCCCGGTGGCGGTCATGATCGACATCGGCGTCGCCAGGCCGAGCGCACAGGGACAAGCGATGATCAGCACCGACACCGCCGAGACGATGGCAAAGATCAGGCTGGGCTCGGGTCCAAACACGGCCCAGGCGATGAAGGCGATAATCGCGACAAGGACGACGGCCGGGACAAAGTAGAAAGAAACGCGATCAGCCAACCCTTGGATCGGGGCGCGCGAGCGCTGCGCCTTGGCGACGAGCTCGACGATGCGCGCCAGCGTCGTCTCGGCGCCGACCTTCTCAGCGCGCATGATCAGCGCACCATTCTTGTTGAGCGTGCCGCCGGTCAGCGCATCGCCCTCGACCTTCTCGACCGGCAACGGCTCGCCCGTGATCATCGATTCGTCGAGCGAGGACCGTCCTTCCAGCACCGTGCCATCGACCGGCACGGCGTCACCGGGGCGTATGCGCAGGCGATCGCCGGCCTTGACGGCGGCGAGGGGCACGTCGTTTTCGGAACCATCGGCGGCGATCAGCCGCGCTGTCTTCGGTGCGAGATCGAGCAAGGCGCGGATCGCCGAACCGGTCTTTTCACGGGCGCGCAGCTCCAGCACCTGGCCAAGGAAGACCAGCGCGACGATGACGGCGGCAGCCTCGAAATAAACCGGCACCGCACCGCCATGGCCGCGGAACTGATGCGGAAAGATATCCGGAAACAGCGTGGCGACGACGCTGTAGAGATAGGCAGCGCCGACGCCGAGCGAGATCAGCGTCCACATGTTGGGGCTGCGGTTGACGAGCGAATCCCAGCCGCGGTGGAAGAAAGGCAGTGCCGCCCACAACACGACGGGGCTGGCCAATGCCAGCTCAAGCCAGACCTTCGTCCGCTCGTCGACAAAAGCCTGGAAAGTCAGGCCAAGCATCGGCGCCATGGCGACGACCAGCAAAGGGACGGAAAGAGCGGCACTGACCCAGAATCGCCTGGTGAAATCGACCAGTTCCGGATTGGGACCCTCGTCACCCGTTGGTATGCCCATCGGCTCCAGCGCCATGCCGCATTTCGGGCAGGATCCGGGCTTGTCGCGGACGATCTCCGGGTGCATCGGGCAGGTGTATTGCGTGCCCTTGGGCATCGGCTGCGGTGCTGGCCTGCCGCCGAGATATTTTTGCGGCTCCGCCTCGAATTTCGCCTGGCAAGCGGCCGAGCAGAAATAGAAGCCCCGGCCTTCGTGGCGGGCAAAGTACCTGGCTGTCGCGCGGTCGACGCTCATGCCGCAGACCGGATCGGTGGCGGTCAGGAATTTTTCCGGTTCGGCGACGAATTTCGTGCGGCAGCCCTGGCTGCAGAAATGATAGAGATGGCCATCATGCTCGGCCGTCGGCTTGCCAGCCGCCGGATCGACAGTCATGCCGCAGACCGGGTCGCGGACGACGCTCTTCGTGGTGGGCACGACGCCTTTTGTCGAGCAGCAGCTACCGTGCGCGTGATGATCGTGATCTGAATGCGTCATTCGAAAATGCCTTGATGGATCGCTGTGTGACGTGGAGATAGGGCTTCCAGTAACTGGAAGGTCAAGGGCTGTTTCGACTTTTCTTCTCCGGTCCACGGCGCGTCCATCCACCCCAGAAAAAGTCTCACGCGGCAACACCAGGCCTGCTAGAAAGCGCGAGCGTCGCGGGGGTGGGGATTTTCTTCGGCAATGAAGCGTCTGGTCATCAATCTCGATCGGTCTCCCGATCGCCTTGCCCGTGTGACGGCGGAGTTTGCCCGCATCGGCGTTGCATTCGAACGCGTTCAGGCCATAGACGCACGCGACCGGCCGGAGCTGGACCAGCTGCCGCAAAATGTCGGATATCGGAACAGGCTGCCATTGACTGACGGCGAGATCGCCTGCCTGCTCAGTCACCGGGCCTGCTGGGCTGTCATCGCCCAAGGCGACGCTCGCTACGGGGCGATTTTCGAGGACGACATCGTCTTTGCCGCAAAAGCCGGCGCATTGCTTCGCGACAGCGACTGGATCCCAGCCGATGCCGAAGTCGTCAAGCTCGAAAGCTACTTCTGTAAGACCGTGATCCGACGCAAGCGCATTGCCATCGGTCACGGCTTTTCCACATCCAAACTCGACGCCGGACATATAGGAACCGCCGGCTACATCATCTCCAGGCAAACCGCGCTCGACCTGATCAAGGCCACCGAGAAGATCGGCATCGCTGTCGACGACCTTGTCTTCAACCCCGAGTTTTCGGTTTTGCGAGGCGAGACGATCTATCAGCTTGTTCCTGCGCTCTGCGCGCAAGATCAGTTCCTTGGCGACAGGGCGCTCCAATTGCCAAGCCTGCTCAGAGAAAAGCGGGATATCCAGTGCGCCGCACCCGCCGGGACCGGGAAACGCAGAAAGACAGCCATAGCGCGGGTCAAAGCCGAGGCTCGGCGAATAGGCAAGCGCATTGTCGATTTCGGTCGACTGAAGCGGAGAATGGTCATTCCATTTACTTATCCGAGCCAAAACTCAGCCGGGTCTTGAACCGGCTTCAACGCCCCATACCCAGCGCCGCCAAAACGCGCTATAGACGCCGCCGAAACGGCAAGGCCGACTGGATATATGGCAAGAATCTCCCTGAAGCTCGACGAATTGATCGACGGCGAAGCCTTGCGCCGCGAGATGACCGCGCTGACCGCGGCCACGGCGGGCGACGGCTCAGGGCAGGCTGCGCGCAATGGTGTGCTCCAGCTGCTCAAGGGACGACTGGCGGACGGGCGCGCCATTGCCGAACGCATGCTGAGGGACGATGGCGGCGGCAGCGCCTGCGCGGCGCGGCTGTCGCATCTCATGGACGAGATCATCCGGGCGCTTTACGATTTCGCCGTCACCCATGTCTACCGGGTCAAGAACCCGTCCTCCGCGGAGCGCATGGCCGTCGTCGCTGTCGGCGGCTACGGCCGTGGAACGCTGGCGCCGGGGTCCGACATCGACCTGTTGTTCCTGCTGCCTTACAAGCAGACGCCGTGGGGCGAACAGACAGTCGAATACATGCTCTACATGCTGTGGGACCTGGGGCTGAAGGTCGGCCACGCCACACGCAATATCGACGAATGCCTGCGCCTGTCGCGCACCGATGTCACCATCCGCACCTCGATCCTCGAAGCACGTTTCCTGTGGGGCGAGGAAAAGCTCTATGATGAACTGATGCTGCGCTTCGACCATGAGGTGGTGCGCACGACCGGCCCCGAATATGTCCAGGCCAAGCTTGCCGAACGCGATGACCGCCATGCCAAGGCCGGCGAAAGCCGCTATCTGGTCGAGCCCAACGTCAAGGACGGCAAGGGTGGCCTGCGCGATCTGCAGACGCTGTTCTGGATCGGCAAATATTTCTACCGGGTGCGCACCGGCGAGGAACTGGTCGATAAAGGCGTCTTCACCGAGGGCGAGTACCGCGAGTTCCAGAAGGCCGAGGATTTCCTGTGGGCGGTACGCTGTCACATGCATTTCCTCACCGGCAAGGCCGAGGAGCGGCTGCATTTCGACATCCAGCGCGAGATCGCCGAACGGCTCGGCTACACCACGCACCCCGGCCTGTCCGCGGTCGAGCGCTTCATGAAGCACTACTTCCTCGTTGCCAAGGACGTCGGCGACCTGACCCGCATCTTCTGTGCCGCGCTCGAGGAGGAGCAGGCCAAGCACGTGCCGGGCTTCAACCGCATCTTCCTGACTTTCTCGCGGCGCAAGCGCAAGCTGGCCGGCACGTCGGACTTCATTGTCGACAACCACCGCATCAACATCGCCGACGACCAGGTGTTCGAGCGCGATCCGGTCAATCTGCTCAGGCTGTTCTGGTTCGCCGACAAGCACGGTCTGGAATTCCACCCCGATGCGCTGAAGCTGCTGACCCGTTCGCTCGGCCTGGTCAACAAGTCGCTGCGGCGCGACGAGGAGGCCAACCGGCTGTTCCTCGACATATTGACCTCGGATCGCAATGCCGAACTCAATCTGCGCCGCATGAACGAGGCCGGGCTGCTCGGCAGGCTGATCCCGGATTTCGGCAAGATCGTCGCCATGATGCAGTTCTCGATGTACCACCACTACACGGTGGACGAGCATCTGATCCGCTGCATCGGCGTGCTGGCCGAGATCGAACGCGGCGACGGCGAAAAGGTCCATCCCCTGTCGCACACGCTGATGCCGGGGCTGAAGAAGAGCCGCGAGGCGCTCTATGTCGCCGTACTGCTGCACGACATCGCCAAGGGGAGGCCGGAGGATCATTCCGAGGCGGGGGCCAGGATCGCACGCCGCATCTGTCCGCATATGGGGCTGTCGCCTGCCGATACCGAGACCGTTGCCTGGCTGGTCGAGAACCATCTCGTGATGTCGATGACAGCCCAGACCCGCGATCTCAACGACCGCAAGACCATCGAGGATTTCGCCGCGATCGTGCAGTCGGTCGAGCGGCTGAAGCTGCTTTTGATCCTCACCGTCTGCGACATCAGGGGCGTCGGACCGGGTGTCTGGAACGGCTGGAAGGGCCAGTTGCTGCGCACGCTCTACTACGAGACCGAATTGCTGTTGACCGGCGGGTTTTCGGAAGTGTCGCGCGCGCAACGCACGGCGGCGGCGCGCGAGCGTCTGGCCGAGGCGCTTGCCGACTGGCCGGACAAGGCCCGCAAGCGCTATGTCGGCCAGCACTACGAGAATTACCTTTTGACCGTCGATCTCGCAGACCAGCTGCGCCATGCCGAATTCATTCGTGAGGCTGACGCGTCAGGCAACAAGCTTGCCACCATGGTCAAGACCCACCAGTTCGAGGCGGTGACCGAAATCACCGTGCTGGCGCAGGACCACCCCCGCCTGCTCTCGGTCATCGCCGGGGCGTGCGCCGGGGCCGGCGGCAACATTGTCGACGCGCAGATCTTCACGACGTCGGACGGCCGTGCGCTCGACACGATCCTGATCAGCAGAGAATTCGACCGCGACGAGGACGAGCGCCGGCGTGCCGAGCGTGTCGGCCGGCTGATCGAGGACGTGCTGTCGGGCAAGAGCTGGCTGCCGGAAATGATCGAGAAGCGCACCAAGCCGCGGCGCGGCTCCAAGGTGTTCAAGATCCCGCCGCGTGCCGAAATCCGCAACACGCTGTCGAATCGTTTTTCGGTCATCGAGGTCGAGGGCCTCGACCGGCCTGGGCTGCTGTCGGAGATCACCGGAACGCTTTCCGACCTGTCGCTTGACATCGCATCGGCCCACATCACCACCTTCGGCGAAAAGGTCATCGACACTTTCTATGTCACCGATCTCACTGGCCAGAAGATAGATAGCCCGGCCCGCATCGCCACCATCCGCAATCGGCTGATGGCAACGCTCGAAGGCATCGTGCCCGAACGCGGCGGCAAGTCCAGGGCGGCGGCCGAGTGACAACGACCATCACTTTGTCCCAATTCCGCAGGCAGTTCCCAAAAGCATGAGCCTCGTCAAGAAATTCGCAACGGTCGCTTCCGGCACGCTGATGAGCCGCGCGCTCGGTTTCGGCCGCGAGATGCTGATGGCCGCCGCACTCGGCACCGGACCGGTCGCCGATGCCTTCAACGCCGCCTTCCAGTTTCCCAACACCTTTCGCCGGCTGTTTGCCGAGGGTGCCTTCAACGCCGCCTTCGTGCCGCTGTTCGCCAAGGAGATCGAGACCCACGGCACCGAAGGCGCCAAGCGCTTTTCCGAGGAAGTGTTCGGCGTGCTGTTCACGGCGCTGCTGGCGCTGACCATCATCATGGAACTGTCGATGCCGCTGATCGTGCGCTATCTGGTGGCGCCGGGTTTTGCCGGCACGCCGGGGAAGTTCGACACCACGGTGACGCTGGCGACGATCATGTTCCCTTATCTGATCTGCATGTCGCTGGGCGCGATGATGGCGGGCATGCTGAATTCGCTGCGCCGCTATTTCGCCGCCGCCGTGGCGCCGGTGTTCCTCAACATCATCCTGATCGGCGTGCTCGCCTATGCCTGGTACAAGGGCTCGGATGCCCTCACAGTCGGCTACGGGCTGTCCTGGGGCGTGCTTGCCGCCGGACTGGTGCAGCTGGCGATCGTCTGGGTGGCAGTGCGCCATGCCGGCATCTCGATCGGCTTTCGCCGTCCCAAAATGACGCCCGCGGTCAAGCGGCTGCTGATCCTGGCGCTGCCGGCGGCCATCACCGGCGGCATCACACAGATCAACCAGCTGATCGGCACGGCGATCGCCTCGGCGCAGAACAGCGCGGTCTCCTCGCTCGCCTATGCCGACCGCATCTACCAGTTGCCGCTCGGCGTGGTCGGTGTCGCGGTCGCCATCGTACTGTTGCCCGAACTGTCGCGCGCGCTGAAGTCGGGCAATCTGATCGAGGCGGCCAATCTGCAAAACCGCTCGGTCGAGTTCACACTGTTCCTGACGCTGCCGGCAGCCGCCGCACTCTGGGTGATGTCGGAGCCGATCGTACGGCTGGTCTATGAGCGCGGCGCGTTCGCCGCCAACGGCTCGACGCCAACGGTGGCGGCGATCCTGGCGATCTTCGGCCTCGGCCTCCCGGCCTTCGTGCTGATCAAGGCATTCACGCCGGGCTATTTCGCCCGAGAGGACACGCGTACTCCGATGATCTTTGCCGCCATCTCGGTGGCGGTGAACGTCACCACGGCGCTGACGCTGTTTCCACGGATGGGCGCACCCGGCATCGCGGTGGCCTCAGCCGTCGCCGGCTGGGTCAACGCGGTGATGCTGCTCGGCGTCCTGATCCGGCGCGGCCACTGGGGCCGCGACGTGCCGCTGATGAAGCGCATTCCACGTCTGGTGCTGTCGGCTATCGTGATGGGGGCAGCGCTCTATTTTGCCGAGCATTGGTTCGCCGTCAGGCTCGGGCCCGGCTCGCCGCTGGTGGTCAAGGCGACGACGCTGCTGTCGCTGGTTGCGGGTGGGGCGCTGCTGTACTTCATCACGGCGTTTGCCACCGGCGGCGCCGATTTCGGCATGATCCGTCGCAACGTCAAGCGGGGATCTGGCAAGTCGGCGCCACCGATCGCAAAGACCGAACTTGACGAGTAGCGCACGACACGCTCGCAGCGCCGTCTTGATCGCAGCGCCGTCTTCGTCCATAAGCGCGCCCGTCGCAAGACTTTCGCCGCGCGCGGTTTCCAGCCGCGTGATTGGCTCCGAAAAGTCTGCAACTTTTCGGAATCACGCTTATACGGCCCTCCACAAGCCATGAGGACAATCATGACCGCCTTCAAGCCACTCGTCTTTTCCGGTGTCCAGCCGACCGGCAATCTGCACCTCGGCAATTATCTCGGCGCCATCAAGAAATTCGTTGCCCTGCAGGACACCTCCGATTGCATCTATTGCGTCGTCGACCTGCATTCGCTGACAGCCCAACTCGTCTATGAAGACCTGGCCGACCAGACGCGGTCTATCACCGCTGCGTTCCTGGCCTCGGGCATCGATCCGAAGAAGCACATCGTCTTCAACCAGTCACGGGTCATGCAGCACGCGGAGCTTGCCTGGATCTTCAATTGCGTGGCGCGCATCGGCTGGATGAACCGCATGACGCAGTTCAAGGACAAGGCCGGCAAGGACCGCGAGAATGCCTCGCTCGGCCTGCTCGCCTATCCCTCGCTGATGGCTGCCGACATCCTGCTCTACCGTGCCACCCACGTCCCTGTCGGTGAGGACCAGAAACAGCATCTGGAGCTCACCCGCGACATCGCGCAGAAATTCAACAACGACTTCTCCGACCGTATCGCAGCGCTCGGCGTCGGCGTCGAGATGCAGGTCGGCGAAGAGACCGTGAACGGCTATTTCCCGCTGACCGAGCCGGTCATCGGCGGGCCGGCGGCGCGCATCATGTCGCTGCGCGACGGCTCCAAGAAGATGTCCAAATCGGACCCGTCTGATCTGTCGCGCATCAACCTGACCGACGACGCCGATGACATCTCGAAGAAGATCCGCAAGGCCAAGACCGATCCGGAAGCGTTGCCGAGCGAGCTGGATGGCCTGGCCGGCCGGCCCGAGGCAGAAAACCTGGTCGGCATCTATGCGGGTCTCGCCGAGATGTCGAAGGCGGATGTGCTCAAGCAATTCGCCGGCCAGCAGTTTTCCGTGTTCAAGCCGGCCTTGGCCGATCTTGCTGTGGAAAAACTGGCGCCGATCGCCAGCGAGATGCGCCGCATTTCGGATGACCGCGCCTATGTCGACGCGGTGCTTAAGGACGGCGGCGAGCGCGCCGGCGTGCTGGCCGAAGCGACGATGAAGACGGTGCGCGACATTATCGGCCTGCTGCAGGGCTGATCGCGACATTGGGTGCACTGGCACAAGGCCGGCGGCTTGCCGCCGGTCCGCCGCAGTGGCAGATTGCGCCGCAAGACACCGAGTAGATAGACATGGTCTCCAAACGCCTCAGCCGCGAAGCCGGCCATCGCAGGAAATTCCTGACGATCATCGACGACACGCCGGAATGCGAGCGTGCCGTCGCCTATGCCTCGAAACGGGCGCAGAGCACCAGCGGCACGCTGGTGCTGCTCTATGTCATCGTGCCGGACGACTTCCAGCATTGGCTGGGTGTCGAGAAGATCATGCGCGAGGAAGCCAACGCCACGGCGCGCGCCGCACTCGACAGCTATGCCAACAAGGTGCGCCAGAAGCTCGGCATCGAGCCCGAGATGGTGGTCCGCGAAGGCAAGCCGACGGAAGAGATTCACAAATTGATCGAGGAAGACCAGGACATCGCCATCCTGGTGCTGGCCGCCGGTGCGGGCAAGGAAGGCCCGGGACCGCTGGTCGGCGCCGTGGCCGGCAAGGGTGCCGCCTTCCCGATCCCGGTGACTGTCGTGCCGCAGAACCTTTCGGACGAGGAAATAGACAGCCTGGCCTGAGGTGTGCTGATTTTCAGGTGATGCCGGCCTGACCTGAATCTCAACACACCTTCGGGCACGTCCCAGGGGCGCGTAAAAAACATTCCGCCAGCCAGCCATTCCGGCGATGCGTTTCGCTTGAATGTCCAGCCAATTGAGCCTATTTAGAATTGTTCCAAACTAGATGCCCAAACGGGCACGGAGACGGCCATGTTCATCCAGACCGAATCGACGCCAAACCCGGCGACGCTGAAATTCCTGCCCGGCAAGGAAGTGCTTGTGGAAGGCACCGCCGATTTCCGCGATGCCGACAGCGCCGCCGTCGCCTCGCCGCTGGCCGGCCGGCTGTTCGAAATTCCTGGCGTCACCGGCGTTTTCTTCGGCTATGACTTCATCACCGTGACCAAGGATGGCCCCGACTGGCAGCATTTGAAGCCGGCGATCCTCGGCGCCATCATGGAGCATTTCATGTCCGGCGCGCCCGTCATGGCCAAGGCTGGCCCGGCCGCCGAGACCAGCCAGACCGGTGAGTTCTACGACAAGGCCGACGAGGAGCTGGTCATCACCATCAAGGAGCTGCTCGACACGCGGGTGCGCCCGGCGGTCGCCCAGGATGGCGGCGACATCACCTTCCGCGGCTTCGAGAATGGCACGGTGTTCCTGCACATGAAGGGTGCCTGCGCCGGCTGCCCGTCATCGACGGCGACGCTGAAGCACGGCATCCAGAACCTTCTGCGCCATTTCGTGCCGGAAGTGCAGCAGGTCGAGCAGGTCTCCTGACGCCCGTTTTGATAATTCTACCCTGCTGACCATCTGGTCCGATTTCTTCCGGCGCATCGGTCAGAAGGAACTCCAAAATGATCTACGAACTTCGGGTTTACCGGGCTTTGCCGGGACGCTTGCCGGCGCTTCTTGATCGCTTCGACAAGATCACGCTCAAATTATGGGATAAGCACGGTATCCGCCAAGCGGGTTTCTTTACCACGCTGATCGGAGCTTCGAACAACGAACTGACCTACATGCTGGCATGGGAATCGCTGGCCGAACGCGAAGAGCGTTGGACGGCGTTCGTGAAGGACCCTGCCTGGACGCAGGCGCGGGAAGACTCCGAGCGTGATGGCCAGATCACCGAGACAATCATCAACCAAATTTTAGTTCCCACCGCGTTCTCGGCGGTGTCCTGACCGCCGAACAGGCGTCGCATCGCGCAAACAACAAAAAACCGGGCCGAATTGCCCGGTTTTCTGCTTGGGACGTCCGTTGTTGCCTAGACGGTCCGCGTACGAAAACTGCCTCTAGAGAACGATGACCTTGGCGCCGACCGAGGCGCGGTCATAGAGGTCGATGATATCCTGATTCATCAGCCGGATGCAGCCAGACGACATCGCCTTGCCGATCGAATTCCATTCGGGGCTGCCATGCAGGCGATAGCCTGAATCACCGCCCTTGTTGAACAGGTACATGGCGCGCGCGCCGAGCGGGTTCTTCAGGCCCGGCTCCATGCCGCCGGCAAACTTTTCCAATTCCGGCTGGCGCTGGATCATCTGCCTCGGCGGCGTCCAGGTCGGCCATTCGCGCTTGAGCGCAATGTGGGCGGTGCCATGCCACTCGAAGCCCTCGCGGCCGACGCCGATGCCGTAGCGAATGGCCCTTCCGTCGCCCTCGATGAAATAAAGGAACTTGTTCTGCGTATCGACGATGATCGTGCCCGGCTTTTCCGGGCTATCGTAGTTCACTTCCTGCCGATGGTACTTCATCGGCACTTTCTCGATCGGGATGCGCGGCAGCTGATAACCGGCGTCGGTGACCGCGCCGTAGTCGTTGGAGAAGATCTGCGAGCCGATGGTGCTGCAACCGGCGATAGCAGTGGAGAGCGCCAGTGCGGCGATGATTGCAAACGACTTCATGCGCATCAGGTGATCCGGTGCCCCGCCCAAACTCGGCGGCACGAGTCGGCCGCTCTCTCATCATCATTCATGCTGGCATTTGCTTTGCTTGCCAAGCGCGCGATGCCTATATGCCTGCCTTGACGTACCGGTAAGCGTATCACTATGGCATTTTGGCAACAGGACTCACAGGATTGTGAAGCAAATTCAAGGGGCCTGCTCCATGGGTTCCTAGAAATCGAGGAGAACCGTCATGAATGTCGGTGACGCCGCCCACCGCTCCGGCCTGTCGGCCAAGACCATCCGTTACTATGAAGAGATCGGCCTGATCGCCCCGGCACGCGCCGCCAACGGCTACCGCGATTATTCCGGAGACGACATCCATCGGCTGGCCTTCCTGCGCCGCGCGCGCAATCTCGGCTTTTCCATCGACGATTGCCGCCAGCTGATGGCGCTTTACCAGGATCGCAGCCGCGCCAGCCAAAACGTGCGCGAAATCGCCGCCGCCCATGTCACGGCGATCGAGGAGAAAGTGCGCGAGTTGCAGTCGATGCGCTCGACGCTGCAGAAACTGATTCATGCCTGTCACGGCGACGAAAGGCCGGATTGTCCGATCCTTGATGACATGGCGGGCGCGGCATTGCCCAGCGACAAGGGCGCCTCTGCGCCTGCATAATGACCGTATGTCGACGACGCCCGAAGCCTGGTCGACTCCTGCCGGGAGGACATCCGCAATGGTCTCGATGACCGTCGAACTGCGCAATGTGGAGGACACGCGAGCCGCCATGGGCTGGGCCGGCGGCCACACGATCATCGTCGACCGGCCCGAAGGCAAGGCCGGCGGCATGGGCCTGGGCTTCAATGGCGGCCAGTTGCTTGCCCTGGCGATCGGCGGCTGCTTCTGCAACGATCTTCGCTACGTCGCCGAGGAAATGGGCGTAACGCTCGACAAGATCGCCGTGACCGTGACGCTGAACCTCGAAGGCAAGCCTTTGCTCGCGACCTCGTCAACACGGTCAGCAACTCCCTGCGCCAGGGCGTGCCGGTGAGCATTGAAACGGCCGCAACGGCGGCCGGCTTGTCGGAGGAATGATCCCCGGGAACAGGCGCATTGGCCGCGTGGATTGTCAGAGATCGCCAAAAAAGGCCCGCCGCCGGCACGGCAGAGCGATTGACCCAATTTTCTTCGGCATCTGGGCGCGTCAATCAGCCGCTCTATGTCTTCCCTTGTCGCAATGATCAACGATGGAGGTTGGCATGGATCGGCGATTGTTTCTGACTGGAATGCTTGGGCTGGCAGGGGCTGCGACCGTCGTCGCAATCGCGCGTCCTGCCACCGCCTTGGCCGGCATCCCGAATACGGGGCCCGGCATTCTCGACGAGCTCGACAAACCGTCCGACGATATTCTCGACCCGGATGGTCCCGGTGTCCAGGATGGCGTCGAGTTGGTGCGGCACCGCAGATGGCACCGCCGCCGTCGCCGACGCGGGTGGAGGCGGGTCTGCCGTCGCTATTGGCGCAATGGCTATTGGCGCCGCAGATGTTTCCGCAGATCCTTCTGGATCCACTTCTGACGAGACCAGCAACGCGAAGGTCCCGGCGCCCGCCGGCGCCTTCGCTATCGCTGCGGGCTTCAATCAATCGGCAAAAAAGGCCCGCCGCCCCTCGGCAGCGGGCAGGTCCTGGAGTGCCGGGGGATCAACCCGGCATGGGATCAACGAGCGGGTCACCGGTTGGTTGCAGGGATCGGCCCGGTAGCCTTCCTTTGGGTGGACCGCCACCGGGCCTGACCGGAGCGGGGTGTATTGGGGGGTGCCCCGGCTGCTTCCAAAATATCACTTTTCTCTTATATTCGCTTTAGCTAATTTACATAAAGCGATGCATCACCCGCAGATGGGGTGCGCACTTCACGAAAGTGTCGAAGTGACGTCTCCCTGCTTATGCCATTCGGCATTCGCGGAACTAAAGCGGTTGCATCTGACTTTGGTTGGTGACGCGCAAAGACTTTTTCGCTGCTATCTTAAAGTTACCAAATGGAAATTGACCGGCGCAGCATATCAAGTCGATTTGCGCTGACGATCTCTCTGTTTTTCCAGGAACTGCTTGGCGTGCTCCGCCCAATCAGCCGTGGTGACTTTATGCTCCTGAACGGACTTTCTGAAAGCCTTGCGCAGAGCATCAAGGTCAAAGGCCCACAGTTGTTCACCATCAGTGCTGTTCAATTTTGTGCCGCCCGTCCCCATGAGAACGATGGTGTGCACCACAAGCTCAATCTTTCAAGGATCAATGCCTGACTTCTTTTGGGTATATCCGGGTATATCGAATATACAATCGCCTGCATAAAACAGGTTCAAACCGTGAACAGAATCTGGCATGGTGCCTGGCATGCCGATCATCTCGCCCATCCCAATCAACCCTCTCATCGACGGTCGCCAGTCCGAACGCGCCATGCTGGTGCGGCGCGGTGTGCAGCGGCTGCTCATGGATATGGGCGCGCATGTCTTGCCCGAACTGTCGCTGGCCACCGGCCGCCGTGCCGACCTCGTCGCTTTGACCCGGCAGGGCGATATCTGGATCATCGAGATCAAATCCTCGATCGAGGATTTCAGGGTCGACCGCAAATGGCCCGACTACCGGCTGCATTCCGACCGCTTCTTCTTCGCCACCCATCCCGGCGTACCCTCGGAGATCTTCCCGCACGAATGCGGCTTCATCCTTTCCGACGGCTATGGCGCCGAGATCCTGCGCGATGCGCCCGAGCACCGCATGGCAGCGGCAACGCGCAAGGCGCTGATGCTGCGGATCGCGCGGGCCGGCGCTTCGCGGCTGCTGGCGGCGGAGCTTGCCGGCGTGTCGGTGCCGGCGCTGGAGGGTGAGAGCGAGTAGCGGCGTCCTTCAGTCTATGGCCGGCTCTCCTCTTCGCCGTCCTCCACGCCACCCCTAGCGGACGCCATGAGCAGCACGGCAGCGCCCAGGATGGCGGCGATGAAGGAGCCGGCGAGGATGCCGACCTTGACCGCGTCCTGCAGCGCCACGTCGCCGGCGAAGGCGAGTAGGCCGATGAACAGGCTCATGGTGAAGCCGATGCCGCACAGCAGCGATATGCCGATCATGTGCGTCCAGCCGGCATTGGCGGGTAGGTCGGCAAGACCGAGCCTGATGGCAAGTGCCGAGGAGCCGAACACGCCGACCAGCTTGCCGACCACCAGGCCGGCGGCGACACCCAGCGTCAACGGCTCGATCAGCGCGCCAAAGCTCAGGCCGGCGAGCGAAACGCCGGCATTGGCAAAGCCGAAGATCGGGATGACGACGAAAGCCACAATCTTGTGCAGGCCGTGCTCGAGCCGGTGCAGCGGCGAACGGTCCAGATCGTGACCGATCCCGGCGGAGCGCTCAAGCGGGATGGTCAGCGCCAGCGCCACGCCGGCAAGCGTTGCATGGACGCCAGATTTCAGCACCAGAACCCACAGGACGACGCCCAGAACGAGATAGGGCACAAGCGTCATCACCCGCATGCGGTTGAGCACGACAAGCGCGGCAATGATTGCGAAGGCGGCACCCAGATAAGCCAGCGACAAGCCGCTGGTGTAGAAGATGGCGATGATGATGACGGCACCGAGGTCGTCGATGATGGCCAATGCTGTGAGGAACACCTTCAGCGAAGCCGGCACGCGGCTGCCGAGCAGCGACAGCACGCCGAGCGCAAAAGCTATGTCGGTGGCGGTCGGGATCGCCCAGCCGGACAGGGCGGCCGCATTGTTGCGGTTGACGGCGACATAGACGAGTGCCGGAACCAGCATGCCGCCGGCGGCGGCGATGCCGGGCAGCACGCGCCGAGGCCAGGTGGAGAGCTGGCCGTCCAGCATCTCGCGCTTGATCTCCAGCCCGACGAGCAGGAAGAACACCGCCATCAGCCCGTCATTGACCCAGTGCGAGACGCTGAGCGGGCCGAGATAGGCGTGGAGCACGGAGAAATAGGTTTCGGCGAGCGGCGAGTTGGCGACGATCAACGCAAGTGCCGCCGCCGCCATCAGGATGATGCCGCCGGCCGCTTCGCTATCGAGAAATTCGCGGAAGACGGAAATCGGCCGCTGCTTCAGATCCTGCATGTCGCCTCCGTCATGCCGCCTGTTTCGGCGGGTTTCAATCGGCAAGATGGCAAACGGTGGCCTTAACGCGGCGCGCGCTTTGCCAGTATGCGCTGCAAGGTGCGACGGTGCATGTTGAGCCGGCGCGCTGTCTCGGAGACGTTGCGCTCGCACATCTCATAGACGCGCTGGATATGCTCCCATCGGACGCGGTCGGCCGACATCGGGTTTTCCGGCGGCGCCGCGCGCTCGCCGGCGGTGCGGGTGAGTGCGGCGAAGATATCATCGGCGTCGGCGGGCTTGGAGAGATAATCGACCGCACCGAGCTTCACCGCGGTCACCGCGGTGGCGATGTTGCCATAGCCGGTCAGGATGATGGTGCGGGAATCCTCGCGCTTTTCGCGGATGGCCGCGACCACGTCGAGGCCGTTGCCGTCGCCGAGCCGCATGTCGACCACGGCGTAGGCGGGTGGATTGGCGCGCGCCTTGGCAACCGCCTCCTCGACGCTCTCGGCCGTCTCGACCACGAAGCCCCTGGCTTCCATAGCGCGGGCCAGACGCGTAAGGAACGGCTTGTCGTCATCGACGACAAGCAGCGAGGTGTCCTCGCCTTCAACCATTGCGCCAATATTCTCGTCGCCTGTCATAGTCTCAAAATTCCTGCTGCCTTAATTTTACGCAAATATAGTTCCTGAGCCTCCTTGTCCAATTTTTAGAGGTCCTTCAAGGCTCTCAGGCAGTGTCGAACATGCTGGCCGAAGTGATTTCCGGATTGAGGAACACACCACGCGGCCACGATATCTGGACCATGGCGCCCTCGCCCAGGCCACTCGAATTGCGGAAATCGAGCACGGCACCAGAGCGTTCGAGCAGGGTCTTGGCGATGAACAGGCCGAGGCCCAGACCACCGCCGGTTTCATTGCCCTGGCGCGTCGACATATAGGGCTCGCCGATGCGGTCGATGATCTCGGCCGGAAAACCGGGGCCGTCATCGACGATCGAGAAGGTGACGGTGGCCTCGTCCCAGCTCCAGCGCACGGTGACGCTTTTGCGGGCGAAATCGACCGCGTTCTCGACCAGGTTGCCGAGGCCGTAGATGACGCCCGGATTGCGCTGCCCGACCGGCTCGGGGCCGATGCGTTCGCCGGGCCGAAGCTTGATCGAGATGCCGAAGTCCCGGTGCGGCGCGGTGACCTCCTCGACCAGCGATGTCAATGGCAGCCGCGAAAGATGCGCCTCACCCTCCGAGGACAGGCTGGTCAGCCGCTTGAGAATCTCGCGGCAACGCTCGCTCTGCGAACGCAACAGCGTCACGTCTTCCCCGTATTTCGGATCCTTGCCGAGCGCCTTTTCCATCTCCTTGGCGACAAGCGCGATGGTGGCGAGCGGCGTGCCGAGCTCGTGCGCGGCCGCGGCGGCCAGCCCGTCGAGCGCCGAAAGGTGCTGCTCGCGCTGCAGCACCAGCTCTGTTGCGGCGAGCGCATTGGCCAGAAGCCGGGCTTCGGCGGCCACCCGGAAGGCATATATGGCGGTGAAGGCGATCGAGGACAGCACCGCCATCCACATGCCGGCGACATAGAGAAAAGGCATGGCCAGCGGCGCATCCTCATGCCAGGGCAGCGGCAGATGGACAAAGACCAGAAAGGTCGCCGCCGACATGACCAGCCCGCCGAGGATGGCAGTCAGGCGCAGGGGCAGCGATGTCGCCGAAATGACGACAGGCACGGTCATCAGCAGCGAGAACGGATTGGTGAGGCCGCCGGTCATGTAGAGCAGGCCGGCAAGCTGCAGGCTGTCGAAGATGAGGATGCCGAAGGCCGCAAGCGGCGTGAGCCGGTGCGCCGCCGGAAAGCGAAAGGCGAGAAACAGGTTCATCCAGGCCGAACAGGCGATCAGGGCAAAGCAGAGGCTGACCGGCAGCGGAAACTTCAGCCCATAGGCGACGACGAGCACCGCCAGGCTCTGACCGACAATGGCAAGCCATCGCAACCGGATTAGCGTGTTGAGGCGCAGTCTCTGGCTCTGCTGGAAATCGGGCGAACGCAAAACGTTGATCATGGCCATGAATTACAGCCGCGAAGCTCCAAAGGCTAGGTCCCGCGCGGCTTGGCCCGGGCGGTGGCGGCGGCGAGCAGCGGGTTTTCCGGCCAGACATGCTTGGGATAGCGGCCGCGCATGTCGGCGCGTACGTCGGCCCAGGAGCCGCGCCAGAAGCCGGGCAGGTCGCGCGTCGTCTGGATCGGCCGGTGCGCCGGCGACAGGAGTTCGAGCGTCAGCGGCACAGTGCCATTGGCGATGGCGGGATGCCGGTCGAGCCCGAACAGTTCCTGCACGCGAACCGCCAGCACCGGCCATTCGCTGTCATAGCGGATAGGCACATGGCTGCCGGACGGAGCGTCGAAATGGGTTGGCGCCAGCGTATCGATCCTGCGCTGCAGATCATGCGGCACGAGGCTGGCCAGTCCGGCCGAGACAACACCTGCATCGATGGCGGCAAACGATGCCGCGCCGGCGAGGTAAGGCAGCAGCCAGTCGTCGAGGCGCTCGACGAGCGCGTCATCCGCCATATCGGGCCATGGCGCGCCCAGGCCGCGATGCAGCCAGCCAAGCCGCTGGCGCAGCGTTTGCGCCTCCTTGCTCCAGGTCAGCAGCGACAGCCCGTGCTGGCGCACGGCATCGAGGACGGCGCGGTCGGCGTCGGCCCCCGTTGGCGGCGGCAGCATGCGCTCGGCGAGCGTGATGGCGCCAAGGCGCACGGTTTCACGTACACGCACGGCGCGCTTGTCCCGATCGAAGCTCGTTTCACGGCGCGCCTCGATCCTGTCCGCCAACGCGACACGGACATCGTCCTCGCCGATCGCCGCTGCCGCCGTGATGCGCGCATTCTGTGCCTTGCCCTGCAGGTCGGCGACGACCAGAAACGGCTCGCCCGCCAGCGGATCGGCGGCGTCGAGCATGGCGCCGGAGCCGTTGGCCAGCACGAAACGGCCACGCTCGCCACGCGCCTTCGCCACCCGATCCGGCCAGGCGTGCACGAGCAGGGGACCGCCCGCCGCAGCTTCGCTGCCCTTCGCCCCGCCAGCCTGCCTTGCCAGCCTTTCGGCGAGTTGCTTGGCGGCGGTAGCGCGCGGAGATCTTTCCCCGCGAAAACGCATCAGCCGCCGCTCCAGATCGGCGCCGTCGCCACCGAGGCCGCGTTCGGTGAGGAGCACGGCGAACATTGCCGCCTCGAAGGCATGGCCGCTCCGGGATGCCTCGGCAACCATATGCGCCAACCGCACCGGCAGAGCGAGCTTGCGCATCGCTGCACCCGCCTCCGTCAGGCGCCCCGTGTGGTCGATGGCATCCAGCGCGCGCAGTAGCCCCCTTGCCTCATTGAGGGCCGGAACAGGCGGCGGATCGAGAAAAGCAAGCGCTGACGGATCGGCAACGCCGAAGGCAGCACAATCGAGCAGCAGTCCGGACAGATCGGCCTCAAGGATTTCCGGCGGCGTGAAAGCAGGAAGTGCAGCCGTTTGCTCGGCCCGCCACAGCCGGATGGCGACGCCTGGCTGCGTGCGCCCGGCACGGCCGGCGCGCTGGTCGGCGGAAGCCTTGCTGACACGCACGGTCTCCAGTCGGGTCAAGCCACTGGCCGGCTCATAGCGCGGCAGCCGCGACAGGCCGGAATCGATGACGACGCGCACGCCGTCGATGGTGATCGAGGTTTCGGCTATCGAGGTGGCCAGCACCACCTTGCGGCGGCCCGATGTTGCCGGCTTGATCGCCGCGTCCTGCGCCTTGCCGTCCAGCATGCCGTAGAGCGGGACGATGTCGGTATCGGTGCCGACCTTGCCGGCCAGCCGTTCGGCGGTGCGCTCGATCTCGCGCTGGCCGGGCAGGAAGGCAAGGACGCTGCCGCTCTCGTCGGCAAGGGCGGCGCGGATCGCCTTGGCCATCGCGTCCTCGATGGCGATGCCGGCCGGCCGTTCGTCATAACGGATATCGACGGGAAAGGCGCGACCCTCGCTTTCGACGACCGGCGCGCCCGACATGAGTTTGGCGACGCGCGCGCCGTCGAGCGTCGCCGACATCACAGCCAAGCGCAGATCCGGCCTGAGCGCCCCCTGCACGTCGAGCGCCAGAGCGAGACCGAAATCGCCGTCGAGCGAACGCTCGTGGAATTCGTCGAAAATGACAGCCGAAACACCGGGCAGTTCGGGATCGTCGAGGATCATGCGCGCCAGCACGCCTTCGGTGACGACCACGATCCTGGTCTTTGCCGAAATGCGGTTTTCCATGCGCATGGCGTAGCCGACGGTGGCGCCGGGTTCCTCACCAAGCAACTCAGCCATCCGGCGAGCGGCGGCGCGAGCGGCGAGGCGGCGCGGTTCAAGCAGGATGATCTTGCCGGCGCCGAGCCAAGGCGCGTCAAGCAGCGCCAGCGGCACCAGCGTGGTCTTGCCAGCGCCGGGCGGCGCCACCAGCACGGCGCTGTTGCCATCGCCAAGCGCTTCCCTCAGCGCCGGCAGCACGACGGACACAGGAAGCTCCGGCAGGGGTTTTGTGGTCATGGCGCCCGCATATCAGCGGTTACGGCCACGGCGCAACCAGAGTCGGTTCAAAGCCGGGTACGCGAAAACGGGTTCCAGCGCACGGTCCCCAGCCGCGCTTCCTCACGCACCATGGTCAACAGGCCGGCGCCGCCAACGACCGCCAGGCCAACCAGCGACAGCCCGTCCGGATATTCCTGGAAAAACAACGCGCCGAGGATCACCGCCCAGGCGATCTGCGAATAATGCGTCGGCACGACCCGGTTGGCAGGCGCGTATTTCATGGCCAGCAGTTGAAGGAATTGTCCACCTGCTGTGAAGGCACCGGCCGCCACCAACCACAGCAACTGCTTGCCGTCGGGAACGGTGAACGAGGTGGCGGCGGCACCGATGCCGTTGAACAGCAGGCCGTAGCCGACCAGCACGCCGAGCATGGTGGTGCGCTTTTCCTGCTGCGCCAGCGAGCGCATCAGGATGACGCTGGTGGCGGCGAGGAAGGCAACACCGAAGGCGGCAAGGTGGCCGAGATTGAGCTCGCGAAAGCCCGGCCGCACCACCAGCATGACACCGGCGAAACCGGCGACCACCGCCAGCCAGCGCCAGGGGCCGACCTTCTCCTTGAGGATCACCGTGGAGAGAATGGTGACGCAGAGCGGCGCCAGGAATATCAACGCATAGGACTCGGCCAGCGGAATGGTGGTGAAGGCGTAGACACTGAGCACGCCGGAAGCGATGCCCGCCCAGGCACGCGCCTGCACCGCCCATGGCCTTCTGGTGCGCCAGAAATCGCGCCAACGTTCGCCCGCGGGCCGCGTGAAGAACAGGAAGAAGCCCGCGAACAAGGTTATGAAAAAGCCGATCTCGAAGATCGTGAGCTGACCGCCCAGGCTTTTGACAACGGCATCGCTACCCGAATAGCTTGCGTAGGCGATCAGGGCGAGCAGGATTCCGTTCGTCACGTTGTTCCAATTCCGGGGAGAGAGTGGTTTGAAAATCCTGGCGCTCGGTGCGCATCCGGACGACATCGAGATCTTCATGTTCGGTACGATGGCCGCCTATGCTGCGCAAGGCGCAGAACTCACTTTTGCCATGGCCACGGATGGTGCCAGGGGCGGCACAAGTGATCCCGCTGTTCTCGCTCGTGTCCGTCGCGACGAAGCAACGGCCGCGGCCGCGCTGGTAGGCGCAGTGCCACGCTTCCTCGACTTCCCGGACGGCGAGCTGGTGGCCGATGCAGCGCTGATTGGAGCTCTGAAAGCACTGATCGGTCAAATCGGCCCGGATCTGGTGATCACGCATGCGCCCAACGATTATCATGCAGACCATCGCGCGCTGTCGGACGGCGTTCGTATCGCGGCGTCTTTCGCCGTCCCAGTGCTGCATGCCGACACGATGGGCGGCACCGGTTTTTCGCCGACGCACTATGTCGACATTTCCGCCCATGCCGACGTCAAGGCCGAGGCGATCCGCATGCATCAATCGCAGGATCCCGACCGCTTCGTCGACATTGCGCGGACACAGAACGCCTTTCGCGCCGGCCAGTGCAACGGCGCGCAAGGCTCATCGGCCGAAGCCTTCCGTTTCGAACCGTCGTTCCCGTTCGCCGATATCCGCGCGCTGCTGCCGCCGGCGCCGGCGATCCGCAAGGTGATGGTGAGCACCAGAAGGGTAGATTGAAAGCCGAGCCTGCCCCACGTCCCGGTCAGAATCGGCCTGAACAGCTTCGGTAAACCAGCCAGCGACCCGCGCTTTTCCCAACGTTTTCAGACATCGCCATAAGCATGCTGCGGCGCAGCAACGAATTCGCTTGCCTTGTTTAGTAAAAATTGCATCACTAAACAAATTACTAAACATCTGCAGTGTAACCGCGCAGCCATGTTTGGGCCCCTGAGGAGAGGGGTTGAGGGCTTTTTGAAACCGTCATCCGGGCGCGTTTCGCAAATGGGAGGAAGTCATGAAATCGAGCTTGAAACTGGCGTTGGGACTGACCTCGGCAATCACAGCGTCGACAGCCGTCGCGAACGTCGCGCACGCTGAAGACCTGACCCTGTGCTGGGCCGCCTGGGACCCGGCCAACGCACTTGTCGAACTGTCCAAGGATTTTACCAAGGAAACCGGTATCGGCATGAAATTCGAGTTCGTGCCGTGGACCAACTATGCCGACCGTTTTCTCAACGAACTGAACTCGCACGGCAAATTGTGCGACCTGATCATCGGTGACAGCCAGTGGATCGGCGGCGCTGCCGAGAACGGCCATTACGTCAAGCTGAACGACTTCTTCGACAAGGAGAAGATCAGCATGGACGATTTCGTGCCGGCAACCGTCGTCGGCTATTCGGAATGGCCGAAGAACACGCCGAACTACTGGGCGCTGCCGGCCATGGGCGACGTCGTCGGCTGGACCTACCGCAAGGACTGGTTCTCCAAGCCGGAACTGCAGAAGGAATTCAAGGAGAAGTACGGTTGGGATCTCGGCCCGCCAACCACTTTCGACCAGTTGAAGCAGGTCGCCGAGTTCTTCCAGAAGCGCGAGATCGACGGCAAGACCGTCTATGGCGCCTCGATCTACACCGAGCGCGGCTCCGAAGGCATCACCATGGGCGCCATGGACGTGCTCTACAGCTATGGCTTCCAGTACGAAAACCCCAAGAAGCCCTATGAAATGGAAGGCTTCGTCAACTCCGACAAGTCGGTCAAGGGGCTGGAATTCTACAAGGCGCTCTATGATTGCTGCACGCCGCCCGGTGCCTCGAACAGCTACATGGGCGAAGGCGTCGATGCCTTCAAATCCGGCCAGGTGGCGATGCACATGAACTTCGCCTTCACATGGCCGGGCCTGCAGAAGGACGAGAATGTCGGCGGCGACAAGATCGGTTACTTCGTCAACCCGAAGGGTCCCGACGGCGAGCAGTTCGCCCAGCTCGGCGGCCAGGGTATCTCCGTGGTGTCCTATTCCGACAAGCAGGAGGCGGCGCTGAAATACATCAAGTGGTTCGCCAACAAGGATGTGCAGGCCAAATGGTGGTCGCTCGGCGGCTATTCGTGCCTCAACGCGGTGGTCAAGGATCCGAAGTTCCCGGCCAGCCAGCCCTATGCGCAGACCTTCCTCGACTCGATGGCAATCGTGAAGGACTTCTGGGCCGAGCCGAGCTACGCCCCGCTGCTGCAGGCTTCGCAGAAACGCTTCCACGACTATGTCGTCGCCGGCCAGGGTTCGGCCAAGGATGCGCTCGACGGCCTGGTCAAGGACTGGACCCAGGTCTTCCAGGACGATGGCAAGATGTAACCAGCTCCTCCCGAGCTAAGCCAAGCATCCCGTGCCGCCCCTTGGCACGGGATGCAGTTCAGATAAATTCCATGACAGAGACGACCAAGTGACCGAAGCAGGACTCACCATGCTCAATCGGACCGCGGAGAACGTTGCCCGGGCGACCCCGGAACCGTTGGCCCGCAAGGTCCGGGGCATCAGCGACAAGGGCCTCGCCTGGCTGTTCATCTCGCCGACGATCCTGTTGCTGCTGGCCATCAACATCTTCCCGCTGTTCTGGGCGATCTATCTGTCGTTCACCAACTACCGGGCCAACCGCCCGAACGAGGTGGTGAAAAATCTCGGCCTTGCCAACTACCAGCGCATCCTCGGCGACAAGGATATCTGGATCGCCATGCAGACGACCGCGCATTTCGTGTTCTGGACGATCCTTTTGCAGACGCTGATCGGCTTCACGCTGGCCTGGCTGATCGACAGGAAGTTCCGAGGCCACGCCTTCTGGACGACGCTGATCCTGGTGCCGATGATGCTGTCGCCGGCGGTGGTCGGCAATTTCTGGCGCTTCCTCTATGAGCCGCAGATCGGCCTGTTCGCCTATGCGATCTCCTTTGTCACGAGGATTCCGCCGACCGATATCCAGATGCTCTCCAACGTGTCGCTGGCGCCCTGGTCGATCATCATCGTCGATACCTGGATGTGGACGCCCTACGTGATGCTGATCTGCCTCGCGGGCCTCCGCTCCATCCCCGAATACATCTACGAGGCGGCCGAGGTCGACCGCGCCTCGAACTGGCGGCAGTTCTGGTCGATCACGCTGCCGATGGCGCTGCCCTTCATCATGCTGGCGGTGCTGTTTCGCGGCATCGAGAACTTCAAGATGTTCGACATGGTCAATCTGTTGACCGGCGGCGGGCCGGGCTCGACGACCGAGGTCGCCTCGATAACGCTGAAGCGGCAGGCTTTCGAAAGCTGGCGCACCGGTTATTCCTCGGCCTTCGCCATCATCCTTTTCGTGGCGGTGTTCGGCCTGGCCAACATCTACGTCAAGGCGCTCAACAAGGTGAAGCAGAGATGAGCCTGACCACAGCCCATTCGGTCGTCGCACCGAGCAGCAACTCGAAACGGATCGCCGGCACGATCATCGTGCTTTACGCACTGATCTCGATCGTGCCGCTGCTGTGGATCTTCGCCACCAGCTTCAAGACGCCGCCGGATTCGATTGCCTATCCGCCCAAGATCCTGTTCCAGCCCAGCCTCGAGGGCTACTGCAATTTGTTCACGACGCGGACCCGGCAGACGCCGGAATACATCAACTCGCTGGGCCCGGCGACGGGCTTCTGCGACGAGACCACGCGCAAGCGCAACATGGTGATCGCCGGTCCGTCCAATTTCCTGCCGCGCTTCGTCAATTCGCTGATCATCGCCTTCGGTTCGACCTTCTGCGCCGTCTTCCTCGGCACACTGTCGGCTTACGGCTTTTCGCGCTTCAAGGTGCCGCTCGCCGACGACCTCCTGTTCTTCATCCTGTCGACGCGCTTCATGCCGCCGATCGCCGTCGCCATTCCGATCTATCTGATGTACCGCGAGCTTGGCCTGTCGGACACCGCGCTCGGCATGATCCTGCTCTACACGGCGGTCAATGTGTCGCTGGCTGTCTGGCTGCTGAAGGGCTTCATCGACGAGATCCCGCGCGAATATGAAGAAGCGGCAATGATCGACGGCTACACGCGGCTGCAGGCCTTCTGGCGCACCGTGCTGCCGCAGGCGACGACCGGCATAGCCGCGACCGCCATCTTCTGCCTGATCTTCGCCTGGAACGAGTATGCGTTCGCAGCGCTCCTGACCTCCGGCACGGCGCAGACCGCGCCGCCCTTCATCCCGACCATCATCGGCGAAGGCGGCCAGGACTGGCCGGCGGTCGCGGCCGGCACGACGATCTTCCTGGTGCCGATCCTGGTTTTCACCATCCTGCTTCGCAAGCAATTGCTGCGCGGCATCACCTTCGGCGCGGTGCGCAAATGAGCTTGACCAAGCCTGGGAACCGCAAATCGCGCTGGCCGGCCTGGGCACGGCGCGGGCTGATGGAAAACATCGCGACAGCGCTGATCGCCATCGGCTTCCTGATGCTGTTCCAGCCCTTCGCGCTGTCGCTCTACACCTACTCCTTCATCACCATGCTCGCTGGCACCGTGATGTTCATCATCGTCTCCAAGTTCCCGGAATAATCATGGCCGAAATCCGTGTCCAGCACCTGAGAAAGGCTTTCGGCGATTTCGTCGCCGTGCAGGATTCCAACTTCGTCGTCGAGGATGGCGAGTTCTTCGTCATGCTCGGCCCGTCCGGCTGCGGCAAGACGACGACCTTGCGCATGATCGCGGGGCTTGAGCTGCCGACCGGCGGCCAGATCCTGCTCGGCGGCGACGACGTTACCATGCTGCGGGCCCGCGAGCGCGACATCGCCTTCGTCTTCCAGCTGTTCGCGCTCTACCCGCACATGAATGTGCGCAAGAACATCGGCTTCCCGCTGCTGGCGCAAGGCATGCCTTCGGCCGAAATCCGCACGCGGGTCGAGGAAACGGCGAAGCTGCTGCGCATCGACCATCTGCTCAACAAATCCGTCTCCGGACTTGCCGGCGGCGACCGCCAGCGCGTCGCGCTCGGCCGCGCCATCGTGCGGCGGCCAAAATGCTTCCTGATGGATGAGCCGCTGGGAACCCTTGACACCGAATTCCGCGATTTGATGGTCCACGAGCTGCGCGAACTGCACAACCGCATCCATGCCACGACGGTCTATGTCACGCACGACCAGATGGAAGCGATGTCGATGGCCGACAAGATCGCGGTGATGAACCATGGCGTCATCGAGCAGTTCGGAAGCCCGCGCGAAATCTATGACCGCCCGGCGACCATGTTCGTCGCCGACTTCATCGGCTCGCCACCGATGAACTTTTTGGGATTTGGCGGCGGGCTCGCCAAGGGCGCCAGGGAGATCATCGTGCAAGGCGCGAAGGTCGCGGTGCCGGAGGTGCGCGAGGACATCGCACCTGGCGACATGGCGCTCGGCATCCGCCCTGAACACATCCGCTTCGACGACGCCTCAAAATTGCGCGGCGCCATCTACGGCACCGAATATCTCGGCACCACGCAGATCGTCGCGGTGGAGACGGCGGATGGCATCATCAAGGCACGCGTACCGGCCGAAATCAGGCTCGCCACCGGCGACCATGTCGGCCTGACGCTGAGCAGCGCGCGGCTGTCGCTGTTCGAGAAGGGATCGGGCCGCGCGGTGAGAACCGCGATCCACGATGTCGCCTCGGAACGGAGGGCCCAGCATGGCTGAGGTGCACATCAAGAACGTGACCAAGAGTTTCGGCGACCATGTCGCCGTCGACGGCCTCGACCTGCACATAGCAGATGGTGAATTCGTCGTGCTGCTCGGGCCAACCGGGGCCGGCAAGACGACGACGCTGCGGCTCATCGCCGGGTTGGAACGGCCGGACAGCGGCACGATCGAGATCGGCGGACACAATGCCACGACGCTGTCGCCGGCCGAGCGCGACACCGCCTTCGTCTTCCAGCAATATTCGCTCTATCCGCATCTGTCGGTCTTCGACAATCTCGCCTTTCCGCTGCGCTCGCCGGCGCGGAAAATGCCGGAAGACCAGATCCGCCGCCGGGTCGAGGAGGTGGCGAAGATGGTGCGCATCCATCACAAGCTCGCCAACCGCTCGACCAAGCTTTCGGGCGGCGAAATGCAGCGCGTCGCCATCGGCCGCGCGCTGGTGCGCAAACCGTCCATCTATCTGATGGACGAGCCGCTGTCATCGCTCGACGCCAAGCTGCGGGCGGATCTGCGGCTCGAGCTGAAGCGCATCCAGACCGAGCTCGGCGCCACCATGCTCTACGTCACCCACGACCAGATCGAGGCGATGACGATGGCAGACCGCATCGGCATCCTCACCGAGGGCGTGCTGGTGCAGATCGGCTCGCCGCGCACCATCTATTCAGAGCCGGCAAACCTGCATGTCGCGGCGAGGCTCGGCCAGCCGGCGATCAATCTTCTGCCGACCGGGCTGCTGCCTGACGGCGGCGCACCGGCCGGCACCAAGACGATCGGCGCGCGCACCGAGCATCTGACGATCGCGAAGGCCGCGAATGGCCATGCTGACGGCGTTGTCGACTGGGTCGAGCATCTCGGTGACCAGAACCATTTGCATGTGACGGTAGGCACCAAGAAACTGGTGACGCTGACCGATCCCGACACGGATCTGGCGCAGGGCGACAAAGTGGTGATCCGCTACCGGGCGCCGCTGTATTTCGGCGCCGATGGACAGCGATTGATGTGAGCGGTTTTCGGTGATTCAGCACCGGTTTTGACTTTGCCAGTACGGGACGAATCGATGAAGCACTTTTTCAATCGCAGGGAAACGATCGTCACCGAGGCGCTGGACGGCCTGCTACGAACCATTGGCTCCGGCGATCTCGCGCGCCTCGACGGCTATCCCGAGATCAAGGTCGTCCTGCGCGCCGACTGGGACAAGACGAAAGTCAGTGTCGTCTCCGGCGGCGGGGCCGGGCACGAGCCTTCACATGCCGGTTTCGTCGGCAGGGGCATGCTGACGGCGGCGGTTTCGGGCGAGATCTTTGCCTCGCCAAGCGTCGAAGCGGTGCTGGCGGCCATTCGCGCGGTCACCGGCCCGGCCGGCTGCCTGCTGATCGTCAAGAACTACACCGGCGACCGTCTCAATTTCGGCCTGGCGGCAGAGAAGGCGCGCGCCGAAGGGTTTCGTGTCGAGATGGTCATTGTCGCCGACGATATCGCTTTGCCCGACATCACCCAGCCGCGCGGCGTTGCCGGCACCTTGTTCGTGCACAAGATATCAGGCCACCTGTCGGAAGCCGGCCACGATCTGGCTGAAATCGCGGCAGCGGCGCGGGCGGCGGCCAAGGACATCGTTTCGCTCGGGATGTCGCTGTCGTCCTGCTCGATCCCGGGCCAGCCGCACGAAGACAGATTTGGCGAGAACGATGGCGAACTCGGCCTTGGCATTCACGGCGAGCCGGGCGTCGAGCGGATTGCGGTGCAGAGCGCCGACAGGCTGGTGGCGATCATGGCGGAGCGCCTTGCGAAGCGGCTTGATCCCAAGGCCACCTACGCCTTGCTGATCAACAATCTCGGCTCCGTGCCGCCGCTCGAAATGTCCGTTATCGCCAATGCGGTGCTTGCCTCGCCGTTGGCTAAAACCATCAAACTGACGATCGGCCCGGGCCCGCTGATGACGGCGCTCAACATGAACGGCTTCTCGCTGTCGCTGATCCGGCTGGATGCGGCGCGCGAAACCGCCTTGCAGGCGCCGGTCGGCCCGCATGCCTGGATACCGGCAAAGCCGGTTGTTTCACCTGCCGTCGTGCCGATGGCGAAAGCGGCCGGACAAAGCGTGGCACGCAAGCCCAGCCAGGATGCGCGGACCCGGTCTCTTCTCGTTACCATCTGCGAAAGGCTGATCGCGCTCGAAGCTACTTTGAACGGACTGGACGCCAAAACAGGCGACGGCGACACCGGTTCGACGGTGGCGACCGGCGCGCGCAGTGTTCTCGAGCGGCTCGACACGCTACCGCTTGCCGAGCCTGCAGCCACCCTTGGCGCGATAGGCGACATTCTGAGCGCGTCGATGGGCGGCTCCAGCGGCGTGCTGCTGTCGATCTTCTTCACGGCGGCGGCGCAGGCTCTGGGCGGCGGCGCGAGCCTGCCCAGAGCGCTGCTTGCCGGCCTTGAACGGATGACCTTTTATGGCGGCGCCAGAATTGGCGATAGAACCATGGTCGATGCGCTGGAGCCGGCGCTCAAAGCACTCGACGCGAACGGCCTGGAGGAGGCGGCAACAGCAGCCCGCCATGGTGCCGAGGCCACGGCCGCCATGGACAAGGCAAAAGCCGGGCGGTCGACCTATGTCGGCAGCAAGCTGCAAGGTGTGGTCGACCCCGGCGCTCACGCGGTCGCCGAAGTCTTCGCGGCGGCCGCGGCATTGCATGAAGCGGCCTGACGTATGCTCCAGTTGTCGAATGACCGTTCTTTCGATACTGCCGGCAAGATGGAAACCGGGAATGCGGGTGACATGGCGGCGTTGAACCTTGCCCGGCTGATCGCGGCCGCCGCGGATACGATCGCCGCGAACGCCGAGGAATTGACGGCGCTCGACCAGGCGATCGGCGACGGCGACCACGGGCTGAACATGAAGCGCGGCTTCGAGGCCGTGCGCGCCGAAGCCGAAGCATTTTCGGCCAAACCGCTGCCCGATGCCCTGAAGGCGATCGGCACCAAGCTGGTGATGACGGTCGGCGGCGCCTCCGGCCCGCTGTTCGGCACCCTGTTCCTGGCATTCGGCAAGGAGATTTCGGCGAAACCCGATCGCGCCAATCTGACGGCGGCGTTCGGCAAGGCGATCGAAGCTGTGGCAGCACGCGGCAAATCGCAGATCGGACAAAAAACCATGCTCGACGTGCTGCAGCCGGTGCATGACGCGCTGCTGCAGGGAAAGACAGCTCTTGAAATCGCCGATATCGCCGACGCCGCGGCCGACGCGACCGTCCCTATGAAAGCCTTGCGTGGCCGCGCCTCGTTCCTGGGCAACCGATCGATCGGTCATATGGACGCCGGCGCGCGCTCAACCGCGCTGCTGGTGCGCACAGTGGCGCACAGCCTCGGGGAAAGCGCATGAGCAATGTCGGCATCGTCATCGTCTCGCATTCGCCGCTGGTTGCCGAGGGCACGGCCGACATGGTGCGGCAGATGGTGGGCGACGAAGTGCCGCTTGCATGGTGCGGCGGAAACGGCCATGGCGGGCTCGGCACCAATGTCGAGGCGATCATGGGCGCCATCGACAAGGCCTGGTCGGAAGCCGGTGTCGCCATTCTGGTCGATCTCGGCGGCGCCGAGACCAACTCGGAAATGGCGGTGGAGATGATCGGCGAGCCACGGTCGCACAAGATCATAGTCTGCAACGCGCCGATCGTCGAAGGCGCGGTGATGGCAGCGACCGAGGCCTCCGGCGGCGCCTCGCTGCGGGAAGTGGTGGCGACGGCACATGAATTGTCGCCGTCGTGAACGAACGGGAATTTTGAAAGACATGTCCGCATCCGCCGAAGCGACCGTTGTGATCACCCACGAGGTGGGTCTGCACGCGCGTCCTTCGGTGAAGTTCACCAAGCTGGCCAAGAGTTTTGCCGCCGAGGTGGAGATCGCGCTCGCCGCCAATGGACCATGGTTCGACGCCAAGAGCATCGTCAAGGTGATGGCGGCCAAGGCGCCGAAGGGCACCGTGCTGCACATCAGGGCCAGCGGTGACGGCGCCAATGATGCCGTCGACGCGTTGGTCGAACTGGTGCGGCGCGATTTCGACGAAGGCGCGGACCATGTCCGAACCGCTTAGACTGCAAGGCATTTCGGCGTCGGCCGGCTATGCCGAGGGGCCACTGTTCGACCTCGACCAGACTGTCGTATCCTATGTCGGCAAACAAACAGCCGACGACGAGAAGGCCGCGCTCGAAGCCGCAATCGCCGTCGCGACAAGCCGTCTCACCGCATTGAGCGAGATGGCCGAGGGCGATGCCGCCGACATTCTCGAGTTTCAGATCGCCATGCTGCAAGACGATGCGCTGAGCAGCCCGGCCTTTGCCGCGATCCGCACCGGCCTGCCAGCCGACAAAGCCTGGCGGCAAGCGCTTGATACCGAGATTGCCGGCTACGACGCTTCAGACCAGGATTATTTCCGCGCACGGGCCGCCGACATACGCGATATCAGGGACCAGGTGCTGCGGGCGCTGTCCGAGGATGGCGACGTCCAGGCGCCAACCGGCGCCATCCTCTACGGCTGGGATATCGCGCCGACGCGTTTTCTCGAAACCGACTGGAGCCGCGGCGGCGGCATCGCACTGAAGGCGGGCAGCACCGCCAGCCACGTCGCCATGCTGGCGCGTTCGCGCGGCGTGCCGATGGTTGTCGGGTTGGGCACTTCGCTGGCTCGTCTAACCGGCACAGCGCTGCTCGACGCCGAACATGGCGGCATTGTGCTGTCACCCTCCAAGACTGAAATCGCTGCTTTTCGCCAATCGTCCTCATCATTCCGGGCGCGCAGCGACCGGGCCGGGACGTTCCTGGCGCGACCGGCGGTGACCAAGGCCGGCACGGCGGTGCGCGTGCAGGTCAACATCGCCGACCCGTCCGATGTCGACCTCATCGACATTACGACCTGCGACGGAGTCGGGTTGATGCGCACCGAATTCCTGTTCGGCAAGACGCTGCCGGATGAGGAGACGCAGTATCGCGCCTATCGCAAGGTGCTGGAGTGGGCCGGTGAAAAACCGGTGACGATCCGCACCGTTGACGCCGGCGGCGACAAGCCGGTGCCCGGCTTTACGGTCGAGGAGAGCAATCCGTTTCTCGGCCTGCGCGGGATCAGGCTGTCGCTGGCAAGACCCGAGGTGTTTCGTGTACAGATCCGGGCGCTGCTGCGCGCCGCTGTCCATGGCAGCCTGAAAGTGATGTTCCCTATGATCGCCATTGTGGAGGAATACCGACAGGCAGCGGCGATGTTCGCCGAAGAGCAGACTGCACTTGCCGCACGCGGCGTCGCACACAACATGCCGCCGCTCGGCATCATGGTCGAAGTGCCTTCGGTGGCGATCGTACCGGAAGCCTTTACCGATGCCGCCTTCTTCTCGATCGGCTCCAATGATCTCACCCAGTATGTCATGGCGGCCGCCCGCGACAACGCTGCCGTGGCGCATCTCAATTCGGTCCGTCATCCGGCCGTGCTGCGGCTGATCGCTGCCGTGACGGCGTTTGGCCAGCGGGAAGAGATCCCGGTCAGCCTGTGCGGCGATGCAGCCGGCGATCCAGCCTCGATCCCGTCACTGATCGAGGCCGGCCTGCGCGATCTTTCCGTCGCGCCGGCGCAACTCGCCATGGCCAAGGCGGCCGTCGCGGACGTTTCTGTCTAGGCGCGGCCGGCATGGTCGACAGGACACCCGAACCCGGTTCCGAAGAGGCGATCCGCGCCTACAAGACGATCCTGTCGCAGGTCATCGACCAGCGCCCGTCCGGTATGCGCCAGCGCCTGGCCGATGCGCTCGGCAAGCACCGCAGCTTCGTCACGCAGATTTCCAGTCCTGCCTATTCGATCCCGATTCCGTCAAAACATTTGCCGGCTATATTTTCCGTCTGCCATTTCAGCCCGGCCGAGCGCGACCAGTTTCTCGCCGCCTATCACCAGGCGCATCCAGGCAAGATGTCGATCGCATCAGGCATGCGCAAGACGCGGCATGTCTCGCTGATCGTGCCGGATTTCGGCGACGACAAGCAGAACGCCGCGCTCGATAAGGCGGTGAACGATTTTATCCAAAAGATCACCAGCATCACCGGCAAGAGTGGCTGATCGAACTCTTGTTTTACGCAATTCCGGACGGAAAACCGCGATACACTTTTCCTGGAATTGCTTTGGAAGGCCTATTTCGGGAGGAGACGGCCGTGAAGAAGTTTATCAATTCGGTGGACACGGTGCTGACCGAAAGCCTCGACGGCTTCGTCGCCGCCCATGCCGACATCCTCGTGCTCGGCGACGCGCACAAATTCATCCGCCGAAAGACCTTGCGGCCGGGCAAGGTGGCGCTGATCTCCGGCGGCGGTTCCGGTCACGAGCCGCTGCATGGCGGCTTTGTCGGTCACGGCATGCTGGACGCCGCCTGCCCCGGCCAGGTATTCACCTCGCCGACACCGGACCAGATGCTGGCGGCGGCAGAGGCCGTCGACACCGGCGCCGGCTGCCTGTTCATCGTCAAGAACTATGAGGGCGACGTCATGAATTTCGAGATGGCGGCCGAAATGTCGGAAGGCGTCCAGCAGATCGTGACCAATGACGATGTCGCGGTCGAGAATTCTTCCTATACGACGGGCCGGCGTGGCGTCGCCGGCACGCTGGTGGTGGAAAAGATCGTCGGCGCGGCGGCCGAACACGGCCTGGCTCTGGCGTCGCTGAAGGCGCTTGGCGACCGCGTCAACGCTGCTACCCGCTCGATGGGCGTGGCGCTGACCAGTTGCACCGTGCCGGCGGCGGGCAAGCCGACTTTCGATATCGGCGACGGCGAGATGGAGTTCGGCGTCGGCATCCATGGCGAGCCCGGCCGCCGGCGCGATGCGCTGAAAAGCGCCGATGCGATCGCGCAGGAGATTTGCGCCGCGATCCTCGGCGATCTCGGCGACAAAGCGAAAGGCCCGGCGCTGCTGTTCGTCAACGGCTTCGGCGGCACGCCGCTGATGGAACTCTATCTGATGTACAACAGCGCACGGCTAATCTTCGAGAAGCATGGCGTGACGGTGACCCGTTCGCTGGTCGGCTCCTACGTCACCTCGCTCGATATGGCCGGCTGCTCGATCACGCTGACCATGCTCGACGACGAGACGACCGCATTCTGGGACGCGCCGGTACACACTGCGGCGCTGCGCTGGGGCATGTAAAAGCTGGCTTACATTAGGCTTTTCTGCAACCATTCCTGACTTGCTCGCAATGCTAGCTGGGTTGATGCTGCCACCGCTTACTTCCGCCGAAGAAAGACTCTTGCTGCGCTTCGCTGACCCCGAGGCGGCGGCAGGCGGCGAAGATTTGTCGGCAAAGACGCTGACGGCGCTGCTCGACAATGCCGAGTTTCACGGCGTGCTGCCGATCATGTTGCGCAAGCTCAGCGGGGACGCGCGGCTGCCAGCGGATGCCGACCTGCACGGCAAGCTGGAGGATCTGCGCCAGAAGGCAACGATCGCCACCGGCCAGTCGATGCTGTTGAAGTATCATGGCGACCGCATCATGAAGGGATTGGCGGCGGACAATATTCCGGCGCGGATCGTCAAGGGACCCGTCTTCGCGCGAAAGCTCTACCGCAACGTCGCCGACAGGCCCTTCACCGACATCGACATCCTGGTCGAACCCGCCAATCTGGCCAGGGCAAACCAGGTGATCGCGGCATGCGGCTTCGAGCTTGGCAGCAACGAGGCCGAATCCTACGAATTGCAGGAATTCAAATGGCTGGAAAAAGAGAATTCCAGCCTGCTGGTCGAACTGCATGGCGACCTCGTGCATGACACCGGCATGCGGCGGCGCCTGTCGCTGGGTTTCCCTGAATTGCGCGCCATCGACGGCGAAGCCACGGACACGCCGGCGGCTCTTCTAACGATCGCCATCGTGCACGCCGCCGGCGGCCACAAATTCCACCGCCTGCAGCTTTGCGTCGACGTGCTGCAAGGCGTGCGGGCGCTGCAATCACCCGAAGCGGAAGCACGCCTGTTCGACGCTGCCCGTATGACCGGCATCGAACTGGAGTTGGCAATCGTGCTCAATGTGACCGGCCAGCTGTTCGACGAGAGCCGCGCGCTCGAACTCGCCGGCCGCATCAAGCCCGACCTCTCCATACGGCTGGCCAGGCGGTTGATCACAACGAATACGCTGCTTGGCGTCAATTCCAGGGACAGACTGGGCTCACGCCTGCGCCGCGACGCCTTCCGGTGGATTCAGAGATTGGCCAAGGCCAGGCCGCAAGTAGCCTGACTTGACGTCAATCCAGGGTGCCGCGGATCAGCGCCGCAGCGTCAGCCGGGCGCGCGCCTACTTCGAGCTGGAAGGTCGGCACCGCATTGACCAGCCCGGCGATGGTCGCCAGCCTGCGCTTCTGCATCGGCAGCAGCCCGGTCATGCCGGTGCGGACATTGTCGACTGCCAGCGCCACCATCGCGTCGGTCCTGGCCATGGCGACGAGCCGGGTCTGCCCGTCGGCGGAACGCGCCAGGTGCAGAAGCGCCGCCACCGGCCGGGCGGATGCGTTTTCCACCCGGATGATACCGCCCAACCGTTCTAACGAGACCGGCTGTTCGCCGTTGCGATCCCACGTCTGGCCAAGGCATGGCGCCACCTGCGGGATCATTTCGGCAGTCTTCCGGTGGATTTTGACGGCGCGCGGCAAGCCCCAGGCTACAACCTTGCCCGAAGCGACATTCAGGATCATGGCGTCGTCGGAGCAGAGGCCAAAGCCCTGTGTTGCCAGCGCCAGCGACGTCGTGGTCTTGCCGGTGCCGCTCGGGGCGTGGATCAGCACCACCGCATCGCGGTCAGGCAAGGTCAGCCCGGCCGTATGCAGCATATGCTGGCCACCGGCGTCGAGCGCGGCATCCAGGACCAACATCGACGGCGTCCAGGCGGCTTTCGTACCGGTGCTAATCCGGAGTTCGGCCCAACCTTCCCCACCATTGATCGCAACGGTTTGGCGCCCGGGAAAGACCAGATGGACAATGCCGCCATCCTCGATCATCCGGCAGGGACCATCCTCCGGCACCTCGCCATCGAAGACCAGGGATCCATTGGGTGTCTCGTCCAGCGTGTCTGTTTCGGTGATCTCAAGACGAAAGTCCGGCGCGACGGGTTCCTCTATGCGCAGGCTGCCCAGCATCCGGTCGAAATCCTGCCACAGCTCGGAGCGCTCGGCCGATATGCCAAGGATCAGGCCGTTGAGGCCATAGCAGGCTGAAGGTCTGGTCAAGCGGGACGCGCCTTTACGGCATCGGCATGATGACGATAGATCTCGACCATGCCGGGAAGCTTGTCGCTGACCACCGGCTTGCCGTCGAGGCAGACCCAGCAATGCGCCGATAGACGCTGCGCTTGCATCGACTGCGGTTCGACGCCGAAGCGCAGGTCCGGATCGAAGCCGGCTAGTCGCAGGAAACGATGACCGAGCAGACCTTCCCTCAAGCACCTGCGGTCACGCATCAGCCAGGGATGGCGGACCGTGCGGTTGACGCTCGCGACGATGTAGGCGGACGCCAGACCGCGATAGGGCGTCGACGAGGCGAGCGGCGCCCATTTGAGCACCTCCTCGAAGCTCCGGTTGGTGACAAGGACCGGCATCAGCCGCGCGCTCGCCCAGAGATGGCAGCGAAAAAGAGCGCGCAGGAGCGGGCCGTCAGCCATCAAGCACCTGGCGCGGCGAGGATACCTTCCGAGATCAGATCCGTGGCCAGTGCCGCCATGTCCTGATCGAGCGTCCCCTTGTCGACCTCGAACTCCTCGCAAAGCAGGTCGACGATCTGGTCGAGGTTGCGCGCGCCGTCCACCTTGTCGAGAAAGGCTTCGGTCGTGCCGTTGCATGTATAGAGCTGGCCGCTGCGCGCCAAAAGCACGACTGCGCCATCGCCCACATGCTGCACCGAGGCATCCTCGGCCAGCCGCAGAACGGTTCCAGAGACTATTTCCACCACGCCCCCTCCAAGCCATGCTCATCCCGGAAATCAGATAGCGCGGAGGTGGAGCGCTGTCTATCGGCCGATCACGGGAGCCCAGTTCAGGGGACCAACGGCCTTGCTGACAGATTCTCCGCGCCAGTCGCGTTAGAACCTGCTCGGTTGCGTCTTCCCGGCCGCATTCGGCCCAGAAATAGTCATCGATGAAACGTGACAAACAGCGGGCTGCCGGCAGCGGACGTTGCATTTCTTCCCCTAAGTAAGGTAAAACCTGCCTGGGTATTGGGGAGATAGCGTATGCGTTACAATTGGGAGCGAGCTCCGACGAGCTTCGAACGTCATAGAAAAGCGCTGGCGACAGCCATTTTGATCGCTGGCGGCATTGGCCTCATGCTTGTGGCCCTGCCGATCTAGAAACAACCTTGAGACAGAGCGGCTGCCGGCGCTTGGGCGTGACCTCTCAGCGTGGCTGCCCGGTCACTGCGAGGAAGCGGCGATCGCGCCCCTCGAAACCCTGGCTGAAACGCTGCACCAGCACGACAATTACCGCCGGCTTGCCGGCCGGGGTAAGTTCGTAGGATTCCGACAGGCTGTAGGAGGTCGGGCAGTTTCTTGAGCCCGGCACGGTCTTGTCCTCGTGCAGGATCTTGAACGGCTTGCCGTCCTGGCCTTGCAGCGTCAGCCGGAAGCCGAGTGCCTTGCCAGATGTGTCGCGCTGCTCCGTCGTTGCGAAACTCGCCGAACAATCGCTCGTGCTGGCTGCCAGGATCTCGTCGAGCTGGATGGTCGAAACGCCCGTTTCGCCATGGAGCGGCGACAGCCATTTCTGCGACACCTGTTCGAGGCGGGAGATGTCGTTGTAGGCAACCATTTCACCCGGAAAGGTGAATTTGTCGGACGCTGTCTGCTCGGCTGGGGATGTGATTGCATAATGGGCGAGAATGGGCGCCGCCTGAGCGGCGGCCTGCGCCCTCGCCTGCTCCAGCGTCAGTGTCGCCTCCTCCGTCTCATCGACGACGAGGATCGGCTTACCGCCAACGAACCGATCCGTACGGGTATCGATGATGTCGATCTCAGACCAGCCGGAGTCCGAGGCGCCGGCGTCGAGCGTTCCATATTGCTCGAAGGCGAAATAAGCGCCATCCGGCGAAAAGCCGATGATGTGCCGTGCCGCGGCATCGCCGGCTTCAGCGGTTCCGGTGGACATAGCAAGTACGGCGCCCATGACCGACGATAGCGAAAAGCGCCCGATGATCCGAACAGCAGCAGACATCACCACCCCAGTCCCGTCTCGCAGTTCATAGCTGCTTGCCCCCAAGCGCCAGGTCGATGCCGTCGTCACAATGGCGTGGATTTGCGGCCAAGGGTAGAGCGCGCTATCTGGAAGGAAGAAAAACATTTCCCGGGGAGGTATGGATGGCTTCACGCTATCACGAGGTCTATGAAGGCTGGAAACGCGATCCGGAACAATTCTGGGCGGATGCGGCCGGCGCCATCGACTGGTATTCGCCCTGGGACAAGGTGTTCGACGCCAATGCCGGTGTCTATGGCCGCTGGTTCACCGGCGCCACCTGCAACACCTGCTACAATGCCATCGACCGCCACGTCGCCGGCGGCCGCGCCGACCAGATCGCGCTGATCCATGACAGTGCGATTGCCGGAACCGTGAAAAAGTTCACTTATGCCGAGCTGAAGCGCGAGGTCGTCGCGCTGACTTCGGTGCTGAAGAACCGCAGCATCGGCAAGGGTGACCGCGTCATCATCTACATGCCGATGGTGGCCGAGGCGGCCATCGCCATGCTCGCCTGCGCCCGCATCGGCGCGGTGCATTCGGTGGTCTTCGGCGGCTTCGCCTCGCATGAGCTTGCCACCCGCATCGACGATGCCAGGCCGAAGCTGATCATTTCGGCATCCTGTGGCCTGGAGCCAGGCCGCGTCGTTGCCTACAAGCCGTTGCTCGACAAGGCGATCGAGATCTCCCGCCACAAGCCGGACGCCTGCCTGATCCTGCAGCGCGACCAGTTGCGCTGCGAGTTGAAGGAGCATTTCGACATCGACTACGCCGATGCCGTCGCCCGCGAACGGGCAGCGGGCGCCAATGTCGATTGCGTGCCGGTGCTTGCCACCGATCCGCTCTACATCATCTACACATCGGGCACGACCGGTCAGCCCAAGGGCATCGTGCGCGACAATGGCGGCCATATGGTCGCGCTGAAATGGACGATGGAAAACGAGTTCGGCGTCAAGCCGGGCGAGGTGTTCTGGGCGGCATCCGATGTCGGCTGGGTGGTCGGCCATTCCTACATCGTCTACGGACCGCTGCTGCATGGCTGCACCAGCATCCTGTTCGAGGGCAAGCCTGTCGGCACGCCCGATGCCGGCACCTACTGGCGGGTGATAGCGGAGCATGGCGTGGTCGCGCTGTTCACCGCGCCGACCGCATTCCGCGCCATCAAGGGGCAGGACCCGAAGGGCGAGTTCATTGCCAAACACGACCTCTCGAAGTTCCGCACGCTGTTTCTTGCCGGCGAGCGCGCCGACCCGGAAACCATCAAATGGGCGGAGCAGAAGCTGAATGTGCCTGTGGTCGACCATTGGTGGCAGACAGAGACCGGCTCGCCGATGACGATCAATCCCGCCGGCCTTGGCCTGCTGCCGGTGAAATACGGCTCGCCCGGTGTGCCGATGCCCGGCTACGACATCCGCGTTCTCGACGATGCTGGCCATGAGGTGCAGCGCGGCACGCTGGGCAATGTGGTGATCAAACTGCCGCTGCCGGCCGGCTGCCTGCCAACGCTGTGGAATGCCGATCAACGGTTCCGCCAGGCCTATCTCGACGAGTTCCCCGGCTTCTACAAGACGGCGGATGCCGGCATGGTCGACGAGGACGGCTATCTCTACGTCATGGCCCGCACCGACGACATCATCAATGTCGCCGGCCACCGCCTGTCGACCGGCGCCATGGAAGAGGTGCTTTCGGCCCATCCCGATGTCGCCGAATGCGCGGTCATCGGCATTGCCGACGCCATGAAGGGCCAGGTTCCGCTGGGCTTCGTGGTGCTGAATGCGGGTGTGACCCGCGATATCGGCTCCATCGAGAACGAGGTGGTCGGCCTGGTGCGCGAACGCATCGGCCCGGTCGCCGCCTTCAAGACGGTGGTGACGATCAAGCGCTTGCCCAAGACGCGTTCGGGCAAGATCCTGCGCGGCACCATGCAGAAGATCGCCGACAAGGAGGAATGGGCCATGCCGGCAACCATCGACGATCCGGTCATCCTCGACGAGATCACTGCGGCGCTGAAGGAGCGCGGAATCGGACTTTGAGCCACTGAAGGGTGGGCCGCGGACGACCTTTTCGATCGGCAAGCAATACTTTTATTGTGCGACGCAGCAATGCACCCTAAAGTCGTTCGCGGGGGGCCATCGACAAAGGTCGCATGGCTCAGCAGAAGATTACATTTGGCGGCGTCGACATCCTGCGCTTTCTCGCCGCCGTCATGGTCATGGTCTACCACTATGGCTTCTGGGTGTGGGCGTATCCTGACGGTGTTTCGGCGCGCGCCACGGGCGGCGTTCCCCCGCAGCCGGCAATAGGCGCCTGGGTCGAATCCGGCTGGGTCGGCGTCCAGATCTTCTTCGTCATCAGCGGCTTCGTCATCGCCTTCAGCGCCGAAAGGTCGACACCCCTGCGGTTTTTCGAAGCCAGGGTGAAACGGCTGGCGCCGGCCGTGTGGATCTGTGCGCCGGTCACTGCGGCGGTGCTTTTGATCGTCGGCCTCAGCTGGCCGACCGATGCCGTCGTCAGGCTCGTCCGCACCGGCCTGTTCGCCCCTTACGCGCCATGGGTGGACAGCGTCTACTGGACGCTCGGCATCGAGATCGCCTTCTATGCCGTCGTCTGGACCTTGCTGCGGCTCGGCCGCTTCCATCTAATGGAAATTGTGGCCCTCGCCATCGGCCTGGTCAGCGCGCTGTTCTGGTGCCTCTACTACCCGCTCGACTGGGCCGACCTTGCCGAAACACGCACGCTCGACCTGCTTCTGGTGCATCACGGCGTGTTCTTCGCCACCGGCGTCATGCTGTGGCTGATGCGCTTCAAGGCGGTGACAGCCGCCCGCCTAGCCTTCTGCGCCCTGTTCCTGGCCGGTGGCGTGCTGCAGATCGCCAGTTCGGTCGACGTTCATATCCTGAAGGTCGGGCGTGATATGCCCTTCGCCCCGCCGATCCTCATCTTCCTCATAGGCATCGCGCTGATGGCGTGGTCGCTGCGGCTCGACCTCTCCTGGAGCGGCTGGCGCCGGATCGGGCTGATGACCTATCCGCTCTACCTGCTGCACGATGTCGTCGGCGCGGCCCTGCTCGGCATCCTGGTCCGCGCCGGTCTGCCGCATCTGTTCTCGATGGCGGTCGTCGGCGCGACGATGATCGCGGCAAGCTGGCTAGTGGCGACCGAGGCCGAACCACGCATCCGGCTGCTGCTCGACCATACCGTTTTCCGTTATCGGCTCAAGGCAGCCTGACGACGGTCCGGCAGACCGGCCCGGCCGCCGACCTAAAGCATGTCGCGCCTGAGCGGATTCAGGCCCACTCCAGGCCTTTGTTCCACGGATCGCTCTCCCAAAACGGAGCTCACTTCCGAGCGACATGCATTGGCGGTGCCGACCCGGCGCAGCTACATTTTCCACGATTGCGGAATTCTTCGTTTCGGGCATGATAACAGGCACTTATGCCTTCGGCATGAGAGCTTGCCTCGAGACGCCCGGCACGTGACCCTGTTCCAGCGAAAACCCCGCATCGCGGCGCGTCCGCGCCTCGATATCGACATGCAGGACGCTGTCGTCTATGCGATCGGCGACGTGCATGGCTGCTACAAGGAACTCCGCGCGCTGGAGCAGAAGATCCTGCTCGATTCGCTGCGCTTCCAGAGCCGCAAGATCATCGTCATGCTTGGCGACTACATCGACCGGGGGTTTCAGTCGGCGCGGGTGCTCGATCATCTCCTGGCGCCGCCGCCGAAAGGATTTCAGCGCATTTGCCTTGCGGGCAACCACGAAGTGGCAATGCTGAACTATCTCGACGGAAATCTGTCCCGCGAACCCTGGCTGGCGACGGGCGGCCTGCAAACCCTGTTTTCCTATGGCATCGATCCGGCGCGCCTCACCAGCCTCTACGGGAGCAGCGCGCAGATCGACCGGCGCATAAGGGAGATCATTCCGGACGATCACGTCAGCTTCCTGCGCGGGCTGCCGATCATGGTCCGTTCGCGGAAGTTCGTGTTTGTCCACGCCGGCATCAGGCCCGGCGTCGACCTTGCGGCGCAAACCGACCATGACCTGATCAACATCCGTTCGGACTTCTTCGAGGCAACGCACCTGCTCGACCGCTGGGTGGTGCACGGGCATACGCCGGTGGATGTCCCGAAGCTCGAAGGGCGCCGGCTCGGCATCGACACGGCCGCCTTCCAGAGCGGACGCCTGACCGCCGTCAGGATCGCCGACAAGCAAGGCAGGCTGATCTTCTCCTGACGCGCAACGATATTCAGGTGTGCTGGCCTGAAGATCGATACACTTCAGAGTGGACCCACTCGACGTCAGACCGGCGCCTTGCCGCGCACTTCCGACTTTTCCAGATAGTAGCTCGAATATTTATCGAAGAATTTTTCCGAGCCGCCGAACGATCCGTATTTGGCCAGTTTCTTCAAATCGACCTTGTTCAGCACCGCGCCGACGATCTTGTTGGCGACATAGGGTTCGGATTCCAGCATCGACCTGACCATCGCGCGCGGGGTGCGCCCCCACTCGGTGACCAGTACAAAACCGTCGACCAATGGCGCGAAGGCCTTGGCGTCGACCACCGGTCCGAGCGGCGGCAGATCGACGACGATGTATTCGAACGTCTCCTTGGCGTTCTCGATGAAGCGCCGCATGCCGGCCGAGGAGAGAAGTTCGCTGGTATGCGAGAAGTGACCGCGCAGCACCGCCGGGATGATCGCCAGCTTCGTCTGCCTGTCGATCTTGCCGACGGACTGCCAGGTCTGGCCGCCGACCACCGCTTCCATCAAGCCCTGCTCGGTTTCCATGCCAAGGCCTCGGCTGAGGCCGGGATTGCGCAAGTCGCCGTCGATCAGCAGCGTCTTGGAGCCATTGGCGGCAAGCAAGCTGGCGAGATTTGCCGCGACCGTCGACTTGCCCTCGCCGGGAAGCACCGAGATGATGCCGATGACGCGGCTGCCTTGCCCTTCCATCACGACGTCGAAGGCGATCTTGGCGCTGCGCAGCGTTTCGGAGAACATCGAGGCTGGAGAATCGATGCTGACCCGCATGCGCGCCCGCTTTTCGGCTGAAGACAGCGATTGGGTGGTCTTGGCGTCCACCTGGGTCTCGCCCGGCTTTTCTTCCTTGCCGAGCTTGCCGCCGATCGTCGGCAGGTAGCCGAGGAATTTCAGGTTGACGCGGTCGCGCACGTCCTCGCCGGTCCTGAAGAAGCGTTCGTTAAACTCGTTCAGGCCACCAAAGCCGGCGCCCATCAGCAGGCCAAGCACCAGCGAAAGTCCGAGCACGACGATGGTGCGCGGGCTTGAGGCCGTCATCGGCATCGACGCGTCGGAGATGATGCGGATCTTGCCGACCGGGAAGGACTGCTGCTGCGCGGCTTCCTCGTAACGACCCAGGAATGTCTGATAGAGCGTGGTGAGCGCCGTCGCCTGCTGATCGAGTTCACGCAGCTTGACTTGCGTCTGGTTGTCGACGGAACTCTTGCCTTGCGCGGCCGCGACGTTGGCCCTGAGCGCGGTCTCGCGTGCCTGCGCCACCTCATATTCGTTGCGATAGCTTTCGGTCAGCTGCTTCAGCTCGCCGAAAATCTGCGTCGATATGTCGGCCTTCTCCTTGGAGAGAGCCACCGCCTGCGGGTGCTCGGGGCCGAAATTCGCCTCGACGTCCTGCAGCCGCTTGGCCACCGTGAGGTAGCGGGTCTTGAGCGCCGATATGACCGAGCTGCTTGGCTGGTCGCTCGATATGGCGGCATCCTTGAAAGCGTTTTCGGAGCCGCTGTCGACGATGGCCTTGTACTGCTGGTAGCGGGCGCTGGCGCGTGCGGTGTCGGCCTGCGCCACGATAAGCTGGGCGTTGAGGTCGGAAAGCTGCTTGTCGCTCATCAGCTGGCCATCGCTGTTGGCCGCCAGCCCATGTTCAGCCCTGAATTTCTCAACCGCGAGCGAAGCTGCCTGCGAGCTCTGGCGCAGCTCCGTCAACCGGCCCTGCAGCCAGACCGCAGCCCGCTCGGTGGCATCGAAGCTGGCATCGAGCTGATCGGCGAGATAGGCATCGGCATAGGCCTTGGTGATGGCGTTTGCCAAGGCCGGATCCGTCGCCTGATAGCCGAGCGCGATGACGTAGCTTCGGCCGACGCGTTCCGCCCGGATCTCGTTCTGCAGCTTGAGGATCGCGTAGTCGCGGCGCGACGTGGCGATCAGCGCATCGCGGGCGGCCGGGTCGAGCTTGCTGAAGTCAGCGCCACCCGGCATGGAAGAGCTGGGGCGGACATACTGGATCAGGCTGCGGATGAGGCCTATGCCTTGGGCAAGCGCCGACTGGGGCGGATTCATGAACGTGTCGTTCTGGTCGAGCTTCAGCTTGTCGACGACCACGGCGGCAAGCCGCGTCGAGGTCAGGATCTCGATCTGGCTCAGGATGGCGGAATCGGTCTGCATGGTTGTCGACGTCGCCGAAATGTCGTCGACGATCTTGTTCAAGCCCTCGTCGATCAGCACGCTGGCGATCGACTGATATTTGGGCGGCGTTGTCTGCAAATAGAGCAGGCCCAGGAAGAGACCGATGACGGCACACACGGCAACCACCTTGGCCTGCCGTGCGGCCATGCCAAGCAGCCGCTCGATATCGATGAAGTCTTCGCCGTCTCCTGCGTCCGAATTCGGCAATGGCATCCTCTTGTCGAGAGGAAAGTTGGCATAATTCATCTTCGGTCCAATTCTAGAGCCGGTCCTATTCCGATTGATCGCAATTGGCTCTATCTTACTGTTTCAACATGATCTTTTCCGGAAACCGGGACCCACTTTCAGGGATCATGCCTTGGCTTGCAGGCGCCTCGAAGATCGGGAGCATCGCCAGAGCAATGCAAGCGTCGTGCCAGACGGAGAGAACCTGCCGGCCCCTCTTCGCCGGCCATCTGACGATACTCCCGAAAGATGGGCATTATGCGGCTTCTTCCTGGCGTTCATGCGACCGGACGAACTCCTGAAGCATCTCGAAAACCGGACCCTTCATGTCGTCGCGCGCCAGCGCGAAGGCGATGTTGGCCTGGATGAACCCTTCCTTGGAACCACAGTCGAACATGCGGCCGAGGAAAGGCTGGGCGAAGAACGGCTGATCCTTCGACAGACGAACCATGGCATCCGTCAGTTGAATCTCGTTGCCGGCGCCGCGCTGCTGATTGCCCAGGAGCGCGAAAATCTCCGGCTGCAGGATGTAGCGGCCGTTGATGTAGAAATTCGAAGGCGCATTGGCCGGCGCCGGCTTCTCGACCATGGCCGTCACCTCGAAACCGCCGCCGATCTCGGCGCCACGGCCAACGATGCCATATTTGTTGGTCTCGCTGGGTTCGCAACGCTCGACGGCGATTACGTTGCCGCCCGTGCGCTCATAAAGCTCGACGGTTTCGGCGAGGCATCCGCGACCGCCGAAGGACACCATGTCCGGCAGCAGCAAGGCGAAGGGCTCGTTGCCGATAACCTCGCGCGCGCACCAGACGGCATGGCCGAGGCCTTGCGGGGATTGCTGGCGGATGAAGCTGGTGGCGCCGGCCACAGGCAGCATGCTTTCGAGCGCCTCCAGCTGGGTCTTCTTGCCGGTCTGCTCCAGGGTGCCGATCAATTCCGGATGCAGGTCGAAATAGTCCTCGATCACCGCCTTGTTGCGACCGGTCACGAAGACGATGTGCTCGATGCCCGCCTCGAAGGCCTCGTCCACCGCATATTGGACGACAGGCCTGTCGACGACGGGAAGCATTTCCTTCGGCATCGACTTGGTCGCCGGCAGGAACCGCGTTCCAAGCCCCGCCACCGGTATCACGGCCTTCCTGATTTTCTTCATCGCAAATTCCTTCTGAGGAGATCGACTTCAATCCGTTCACAGGCCACGAAAATTCCCTCCATGTGCCTGCATCTTCACCTCCCCGCCCCGACGGCAAATTGTGCCGCCATTCTTCGCAACCGCACGGCGATCGGCATGCCCATATGCCTGACCGCCGCCGGGTCGCTGAGCGCAGTCCGGATCGCCTTGAGCGGGGACCGCGCCTTGATGTGCTGTACCAGTGACAGAAACGATGCCGCCTTGCGCAGGCTGCGGCCACGCCGCGCGAACGCGGCCTGCGCGGCCTCATCCATCCGATGGGTTTGAGCGAACACGGCATCCGCCCTGCGCATGGCTTCGACGTGGTGAAGCTCGAGCACGCGCGAAATGGAGACGCTGCGAATATGGTAGGCATAGCCGATATCAGGCTCGACGACGCATTTTCCGCCGTTGGCCAGGGCGGCGGCAAAGAGGATGTAGTCTTCGCCGATCCTCAGCTTCTCGTCATAGCGAAGCCGGTTTTCGTTCAGGAACTCGCGCTGGAAGATCGGCTTGAGGTAGCCGAGGTTGAACTTGGATTCGAAGACGACGTTGCCGGCGATGTAGGTGGCCAGCGAAATCTCGCGCAAGCCTTCCAGATATTGCCGCGGAAACATCGCGTCCTCGATAACGCCGTCCTCGCGAACGACCTGCAGATTGTCGACGGCGATCTGGGCATCCGCGCTTTCGGCACGCGCGATCATCCTGGCGAGCCGGCCGGGAAAGACCGCGTCGTCGGAATCGAGAACCGCGATCCATCTGCCGCGGGCGGCATCGAGGCCGGCATTCCTGGCGCCGCCCGGGCCGCGATTGCTTGGCAGGGCGATGACACGGACGATATCCCCGGGATAGGCCCGCGCAACATCGAGCGTCGCATCGCGCGACTTGTCGTCGACGACGATGATTTCGACGCTGACACCCTTCTGGGCGATGGCGCTGGCGATCGCCCGATCAAGGGTCGTCTCGGCATTGTAGGCGGCAATAACGAAGGAAACATCGGGGATAGAGCTGACGTCAGGCTGCACGCTTGCCTCCCTGCTGTGGCGACGGCTGGCCATAGAGGCGGATTTCGCGGATGCCGACGAGGCCGCTGACGACACCAAGATGCATAATGCCGCGCAGCACGCTGCGGTTCCTGCGTACCGGACTGACGACGACCGGAAGTGCCGAGGCGAAGCAATAGATGGCCTTTGCCGAGGCCAGGCCGACCTGCTTGGCCAGACCGATTCCGCTGGCGCTGCTGCCCAGGAGATGGCCATGCGTCTGGCCGACGCGGAAGCGGCGGCGGCCGAGCCAATCGAATGCCGCCCTGGAGCGCGGCACCACCTCCTCGACCCATGCCTCGGGCGAGAAGGCGATGCGGCCGCCTGCCTTGTGCATCTGGTCGAAGAATTCGGTGTCCTCGCCGCCGGTCTGGCCACGCGCCAGGCTGAAGCGGCGGCCGCGCAGGCTGTCCGAGCCCATCCGCAGCAGAACGTTGCAGGTGTAGCCGGTCTGGATCTCGCCGCGCACCCAGACGGGCAAGGTCGAATGGAAATCGCCGCGCCGCATCCAGTCCGGCGCGTCCGGGCGATAGCGCGCCCTGACCGGGCCGAGCACGGCGGCGGCACCGCTTTGCTGCGCCATCGCGACCAGTTCGGCAAGCCATGGCGTCGTGGCCGTCTCGTCGTCATCGATGAAGGCGACGAAATCCGCGGTGCTCGCATCGAGGCAGGCGTTGCGGGCGATCGAGATGTTGCGCGCCGGGGCGTGCTGATAGTGGATCGGCACCGTCAATTCCCGCGACAGCGCCGCCACCAGGTCACGGGCCGATGGGGTGTCGTCATTGTCGGCGACGACGATGCGGACATCGAATCCCACCGGCATCTCCATGGCGTCGAGCGAGCGCAGCGTGTCGGCCAGTTCCGGCCGGCGGAACGTGCAGACGCCGATGTCGATGCTGCGGTCCTTTGCCGACACCGCCATCAGGCCACTCCTCGTCGCGAGCCGAGGCCGAGAAGCTGCAGCCAGAAGCCGACCGACCAGCCAAGATGCATGACCATGGCCGAGACACCGGCCAGCGCAACGTCGGCCTTGCGCTGGCGGATAGCCGCCACTAGCCCGTAGCCCAGGCAAACCGACGCCCACAGCAGCAGCGGCATCGCCGCCAGCCAGTGCACGAAGGAGAAGGCCGCCAGCAGCACCACCGGGAACACCAGCAGCGGCACCATCTGCCTCACCTTCGGGATGACGCGATGCTTCAGTACATTCTTGGCACGCCCGCGACCGTAGCCGAGATACTGGAAATAGAGGCCTGAGAGCGAGGCACGCGGGTAGTAGACCATCTGCGTCTTGCCGCTCATCCAGATCTTGTAGCCGGCCTTGCGCAGGCGATAATCGAGCTCGGCGTCCTCGTTGTGGCTGAACGTTTCGTCATAGCCGCCGACGGCACCGAACGCCGATATCCGCATCAGTGCATGATGGCCGTGATCGATCCACTGTCCCTGCGAAAGATGCCTATGCTTCGAGCCGCCGGTGCCGAGCTTGGAGTTCTGCGCCGCGGCCGCCGCTTTCTGCACGGCACCGCTGCCGCTGGTCAGCATCGAAACGACAACCGAATCCGCTGATGTAGCCAGGGCTTCCTCGACCAGCCGGTCGCAATAATCGTCGGGATAACCGCCATGCGCATCGATGCGGATGAGATAGTCGGCACCATCGCCGAAAGTACCGACGGCGAGATTGATCGCCGCGCTCTGGATACGCCGCTTGTTGTGGAGCAGGATAACCCGCGGGTCCCTGGCAATGACGTCGTCTACGATGGAAAGCGTGCCGTCGGTGCTGCCGCCGTCGGCGACGATGATCCGGGCGCCAAGCCGGGCGGCCGCGGGCCGCAATTGATCGAGCAGCGCACCGATATGGGCGGCTTCGTTCAGGCATGGGATGACGATCAGGCTGGATGAGGGTTTTTCCGTCTGCATCATCAACCTCTGTCCATCTTGCCCCTGTCCATTCCCGGCCATCCTAAGCCAATGCCTCGGCGGCAAACGAACCGGGCACGGCCGTCAGGCTGCGCAGCCGCTCGACAAGCGCACGGCAATCGCTGCGATCGTAGCTCCAGGTTCTCGGGTTGCGCGCCAGAACACGCCCCTTCAGCCTGGCGAAGCGATGCTCCTCCATCTTGCCTAGCGCGGCTTCGAGCGCTTCGGGCGACGCCTGCGGCAACAGCACGCCGATATCCTGCTGCTTGAGGAACCGCCCGGTCTCGGTATTGCCCATCGAGATCGGCACCGCGCCGAAACGACAACCCTCATAGAGCCGGTTGGGCAGAAGCCATTCGGAGTTCTGCCCCGCTTCGAAGAAATCGATCGCCCAGGAAAAATGGACATCGTTGTAGATCGCCGCCATGTCTTCCGGATTGCGGTAGGGCCCGAGAAACGACAGCCATGGCTCGGCCTCGACAAAGCCGTGAAAGTCAGGGAATTCCGACAAAGCCGGACGGCCGCGCAGCACGATCTCGAAGCGGCCCTCCGTGCGGCGGGAGAAATCAGCCAGCAGCTCGAGCGAGCGGCGGCAGCGCAGCGCGCCGAACCAGCCGATCCGCCATGGCGGGCCGACCGGGCTCAATTCAGCCTCCGGAGCGCCGGGCACAATCGTCGCGGCCTCGAAATATTTGTTTTCGACCAGCTCAATGGGTGCCGCGACCTGGCCGAACGGCTTGAAATAATTGGCGATGAAGGCAGGCGAACTGGTCACCAGCAGCTTCACATCCCTGGCCAGAAATCGTTCGGTGGCACGCAGCGCCTTGCCCAGGACATCGTTGCGCAGCACAAGCCGATGAATGTCGAGGCACTCGTATACGATCGGAACCGATGCACCGAAGGCTGACCTGGCGCGGCGGGCAAGCGCCAGCATTTCCAGGTTGCGCGCGACGATGACATCCGGCTTTGGCATGCCGCCCAGCTTCGAGCCTATCGAAACGGCTGCTTTGGCTACGGCCGCGAGGCGTTGGCCGAATCGCCCGTCACGCGTCCCGCCGAGGTCGATCGGGCGCAGTCCCTCGATATCCGCAATCGGATTCGCGGTGCGACGGAATCCGGCCAAGGTGACCTGGGCCCCACCTGCCCTGAGCATCGTGATCCGCCGGCGCACCGCCGGGTCGGAAACGTCGTGCACTAGGTACAAGACATGCAGCATAAAAACTCGACCGCTGTTGGCCCACCCGAGGGAATGCTAGTACAGCTCTTGCTGCATCGCAACATTTTTGCTGCACCAATCGACGTTTTCTGTTGCACTGCAAAATTATTGCCGTAGTTTGTGGTCGGCGGCGGTCGTGGATTTTCGGGCTCGAAAATCCACGTAAAAAATCAGGAATCCTGAATTTGGAAGCCAATGCATTCGATCCGCCAGAAGGCTCCTTGCGCAAATCGGTTGGGCGCGGCGCGGTCGTCACGGCCATGGCGCAATCGGTGCGGGTCGCGACACAGATTCTGTCGGTTATCGTCCTGTCCCGGTTGTTGTCGCCACAGGATTTCGGTGTCGTGGCGATGTGCGCGCCGGTGCTTGCCTTTATCGCACTGTTCCAGGATTTCGGCCTGACCCAGGCAACGATCCAGAAATCAGGCATCCGGCATGAGGAGGTGAACTACCTCTTCTGGATCAATGTCGCCGTCAGCGCGATCCTGGCTTGCGTGCTTGCGGGTGCGGCGCCGCTGGTTGCTGCCTTCTATGGCGAGCCGCGCGTGACAGGTCTGGTGGCTGCGTTCGGGCTGCAGATCATGGCCTATGGGCTTGGCGCCCAGCATCTGGCGCTCTTGACGCGCCGTATGCAGTTCGGCCGGCTGGCCGTCATCGACGTCGCCAGCGCCATCGCCGGGCTTGCCGTGTCGATCGCCTGGACCTTCATCGATCGCTCCTATTGGGCCCTGTTTGCCGGCACGCTGACCGGTGCCGTGCTGCCGACGCTCTGCTACTGGGCGAGTTCGCGCTGGCGTCCGGGCCTGCCGCGCAAGGTCGCCGGCATCGGCGAGCTGATCAATTTCGGCGCCGGCATCACCGGCTTCAACTTCGCCAATTTCTTTGCCCGCAACCTCGACAACGTGCTGATCGGCAAATATTGGGGCGAGGCGCAGCTCGGCCTCTATGACCGCGCCTACAAGCTGCTTCTGTTTCCGCTGAGCCAGATCACCAATCCCTTGTCGAAGGTGATGGTTCCAGCACTTTCCAGGCTGAAGGACGAGCCGGATCGCTACCGCAGCGCCTATCTGCGCGTCATGCCGCTGATCCTGCTGGTGGCGCTTCCCGGTGTCGCCTTCGCCACCGCGATGTCGGATGTGCTGATCCCCTTCGTGCTCGGCGAGCAATGGCGCGCAAGCGCCTCGATTTTCCTGGCGCTCGGCTTTGCCGGGCTGCTGCAGCCGCTCAACAATCCGGCGGGGTGGCTTTTCGTCAGCCAGGGCCGCTCCGGCGATTTCATGCGCTGGGGCATCATAACGGCCGTAACGTCGGTGCTGGCTTTCATGCTCGGCCTGCCCTATGGCGCGCTGGGCGTGGCGATCGCCTATGCGATCAGCGAATATCTGCGGACGCCTTTCCTATGGCTCTATGTCGGCAAGAGCGGACCGCTGCAGGCGCATCATGTGCTGCGCGCGGCAACGCCGTTCGTGCTTGGCGCCCATCTGGCGCTGGCCGCGATCTGGTTCGTCAAGCCAGCGCTGCCGCAGCAGCATGTCGTCGCCCTGGCCAGCAGCGCCGTGTTCGCCTACCTCATCACGATCATCATCGCACTGGCATTCGCCTCCGGCCGCGAAGCCTTGCGCGAGGCGCTCAAGATGCTGCCGGCAAGGCTGCCTGCGGCAGCGCCGCGCGAAGCGCAATAATTTGGGCGTCTTCGACTGCTACGGACATCTCCTCCAGGACCAGGTCTGAACCATGCACTACCGATCGATCTCCGATATGAACGACGCCATCGTCAGGGGCCTGCACCGGCTGCCGCGCGACATCGACCTGGTCGTCGGTGTGCCGAGAAGCGGCGTTTTGGCAGCGACGCTGGTCAGCCTTGCGGCGAACATTCCGATGACCGATCTCGACAGCTTCCTGGCTGGGCGAATCTACACATCAGGCGTCACCAAGCGCCGGGCCGCTCTCGACCGCAAGGTTTCCGAGATGCGCAAGGTGCTGGTGATCGACGACAGCGTCGCCGGCGGCAATGCCATGCGCGACGCACGCGCCCGCATCCAGGCTGCGGGCATCGAGGCGGACTTCACCTTTGCCGCCGTGTTCGGCCTTGAGCCCCTGCACCAGGAAACCGACCTCGTCTTCGAGGTCGTGCCGCATCCGCGCATGTTCCAGTGGAACTTCATGCATCACAAATTCCTGGCGCAATGCTGCGTCGACATTGACGGCGTGCTGTGCCTCGACCCGACAGAGGCGGAAAACGACGACGGCCCGGCCTATGAGAAATTCCTCAGCGAAGCGCGGCCGCTCCATGTCGCGACCCACAGGATCGGCTGGCTGGTCACCAGCCGGCTGGAGAAATACCGCGCGCTCACCGAGGCATGGCTCGCCAAGCATGAAATCAAATACGACCAGCTGATCATGCTCGATCTGCCGAGCAAGGCGGAACGGCAACGACTCGGCGCGCATGGCAGTTTCAAGGCCGATTTCTACCGCAAGTCCGATGCCATCCTGTTCATCGAGAGCGAGCACGAACAGGCGCTGAAGATCACCGAACTGTCAGGCAAGCCGGTGCTGTGCGTCGAAACGCATATGGTCAGCTTCCCCGACGCGCTGTCGCTGCCGGCACTTGGCCAGGCGGCCCGCAACCTGCCGGCAAGGCTGCGGCAGATCAAGTCGCAAGAGGGCCGCAAGAGCGCCGCCAAGACCATTGCCCGCGCACTGCTTGGCGCCCGCGGCTACGAGACGCTGAAAAGCCGGGTCAAGCGTCCAGCCTGACCTGCTCAGGCGGCGTCGTCAGGCCGCCTGTCGCGCGCGCTGCTGCATGGCCCTGTCCAGTATCGAGAAGAAGGTGATGAACTGGCGATCGGGATCGAGTTCCGGGCGCCCGGCGAAGCTGCGAGCGAGACTGGAAAGCCGGTCATATTCCTGGTTGTCGCTCCACAGCCGCCTGACGGCCGCGACCCAATCGGCCAGCGGAGCATCGTAATCCAGCACCACGCCACCGGAGCCGACAGCCTCGGGCAGACCGCCGCGCCGCGAACCGATAACGGGGATTCCGCTGCAATGGGCCTCCGAAGCGACGCGGCCCCACGCCTCTTCCCACTTGCTGGGAGCAAGCAGGATCTTCGTGCGGCCATAGACCGTCTTCATGTCGCTGGTGCGGCTCTCCAGGACGACATTGCCCAAGGGAGCGATCGTCTGTTCGATCCGCGCCCGGTGATCGTCGTCGAGCTTCCAGCTTTCGACGAACAGGAATGGAATTTCGCGGCAGGCGCCGGCAATCCGCACCGCGAGCTCAAATCCCTTTTCCTCATAGGGGTTGATCAGCGTGACGAACTGGCCCGTCGTCGGCGTCGAGTAATGCGCCGGGTTGATGGTTGGCGGGATCACTGCTGCCTCGATGCCGAATTCTTTTTTGTAGGTTCGCGCGGTGAAATCCGAATTGGCAATGTAGAGCGCCGAATGCAATTCGCGCAGATCGCCGCCCAGTTCATGGAACTCGACATTGCGGAGATAAACGACCAGAGGCACGCCCTCCGCCTGCAGCGCCTTGCCGATCGGAACCGATTTGTGACACTGGACCACGGCGACATCGGGCTTCAGCCTGTCGACGGCATAACCCGCCGCTTCCCAGGGAAACCAGGCCCGCACCACCGGATAGCCGGGATAGCTGTCGACAACCGCCGGCTGCCGCAACAGCTTCATCTTGGCGCGCGCCTTGAAGCCGAAGACACCGTCACCGAACAGGGCGGCGAGCACAGCGGCTTCATGACCGTGCTCGATCAACTGTTCGGCCAGATGATGCGTGCTCGACTGAACGCCGCCACTGAACTCGGGCGGGTAGCCGTTGCCGCCTGCAAAGAGAACTTTCATGATCGGGCTCCTTGTCGCATCTCGTATTCCTTGCTCGGAGACAACAGGCAAAGGCCGCCGCCTCGCTTTCGACGTCAGGCAAGTTTCGGCGGCTCCAGATTGGCGAAGGGATTGGTACAGGATTGCCAGCCGGTAAACCGGATCGGGTCGTTGGGCGAACTGCGCCAGGCGTAGTCCGTCAGCATATGGAATTCGGCGACGACCCAGCGGTCGAAATGCAGCAGATCTTCCCGCTTCCGCCGGGGCAGCAAGCGACGCGCGGCGCCCAGTTTGAGCTCCTCCACCAGGGTGACGGCGTCACTCAGTTTTTCGCTTGGGAAGTTCCATGGATTCCTGTCGCGGAACGCCAGCACGAACTGCTGCAGATGCTCGATGCGGATGTTCAACTTGCCAAGGTATTTTTCCAGCGTGACGCGCACCAGATCCTCGTCCGAGAAGGAGGAAACGGTGGCGTAGGCGACCCCCGTCGAAACCACTCCGCCAGCCAAGACGGCCAGGGCCGAGCGTCTGGAAATCTCGATCATGCGATACCTCCTTTCACGCGATCCGGCTCGCCGCCCGCAAGGACAGCGCTGCCGCGGTCAGGCTCGGGTTGGCGCAGGAGCAGCTCGGATAGGTGCTGGTGCCGACGACGACCAGGTTTCTGAGCTGATGGTGGATCATGCCGCTGTCGACCACAGAATCGGCCGGGCCGGTGCCCATCCTCAGCGTGCCCTGGACGTGCGATTCGGTCGGCCGAATGCCGCGGTCGAAGAGCTTTTCGACCGGCAGCGGCGCCAGAAGGTCAGGCAATTTCTCCAGAGCGCGCGCCATGCCCTTCACCGCGTAGTCCGATGGCGCCTTGAAGCTGACGAAGGCATTGTCATCCGCGTCAAGCGTGACGTAGTTCTCGGGGTCGAGCAGGTTCTCGGTGACCACGACCAACGGCAGCGCCTGGCGTAGCCGCCCCTTTTCGGCACGCATTCCGTGCTGCCAGCGGTTCTCGAAATAGACCAGTGCCGCCGCATGCTCCGATCGGTGAGGACCATCATAGAGGCCGAAATTCAGGCCGGTTGTGATGGTGCTGCCGTCGAAATTGTCGACACCGTCGAGATAGACCTCGAAATTCCAGCCGTAGGATTCATGCAGGCCGCTGCCGACAAATTCGCCGCCCAGGCCGGATCGCAGCATGATCGCCGCACTCTGGATGGCATTGGCGCCGAGAATGAAGAGATCGCCGCTGACCTGGTATTCCTTGCCGTCATGGCTGAACGTGACCGAACGGACAGCACCGCCGACGTGATCGAGCCGGCGCACTTCCGCACCGAGGCAGACCGAGATGTCGGGATGCTCGAAGACGTGCATCAACCCGTTGTTGACGGTGAATTTGGCGTCGACCGGGCACAGCCAGCAACGCAGATTGGCACAGCACGAGCTGCGCTGCGCGGTCGGCACGCGAGCCCGCGCGGTTGGCATGACGAAGTGCTGGTCGGGCTGCGCCGCCTTCATCATCCTGTCCGGTGTCGACATGCGATGCGGCGGTTGCGGAAACGGCTTCGAGCGGGGCAGCATCGCCGCCATGTCGGGGTCGCCGGAGATCGACATGATGTCTTCCGCGTCGCAGTAGAACGGCTCGACGTCGTCATAACTGATCGGCCAGTCATTACCGATGCCGTAGGTGCTTTTCAGCCGGAAATCATTGGGATGAAATCTTGGCGTCTGCGCGAACCAGCAATTCGTCCCGCCACCCAGTCCGATCGTGTAGTTCCACGGCTTGTCGGAATTGGTCTTGTAGGTCGTCTCGTCTTCGATGTCGGTGTTGACGTTCTGTTCGAGCTGCCATTCATGGGTGTTGTGGCGTCCCCACTCCAGCACCAGAATGCGCGCCTTTCGGCGCCTGGCGAACTCATGCAGGAAGAAGGCCGAACCGAAGCCGGAACCGATCGCGACGAGATCGAAATGATCCTTGGTGATTTGCTCCGGCTTTACGTCCAGCACCATCAGCTACAACTCCACACAGAAATACGCGCTCAGCCCCAGCGTCCGCAGGCCGTGTGCGGACCAGTCTTGCATCCGTCTGCCAGGGCCCGGTCTCATGCCGCCATTCTGCCGATCGAGTGATATTCGATGCCATGGCGGGCGATGACCTTGGGGTCATAGAGGTTGCGGCCGTCGAAGATGACCGGCGTGGTCAGCGCGTCCTTCACCGCGTCGAAGGACGGCGCGCGAAAGCTCTTCCATTCTGTGGCGATCAGCAGCGCATCGGCGCCGCGCAGCGCCGCCTCCTTGGTGCCGCACAGAAGCAGGTCGTCGCGCAGCCCGTAGATGGCCTGGCATTCCTGCATCGCCTCGGGATCATAGGCCTGCACATTGGCGCCGGCCTTCCAGAGCGCCTCCATCAGGACGCGCGCCGGCGCCTCACGCATGTCGTCGGTGTTGGGCTTGAAGGCCAGACCCCAGAGCGCAAAGGTCCTGCCTTTGAGGTTGCCCTTGAAATAGCGGTCCACCTTGTCGAAGAGAACCGATTTCTGTGCGTTGTTGCGCTCCTCAACGGCGCGCAGCAGCTTGGCGTCGAACTTGACGCCTTCGGCGGTCTTGATCAGCGCCCGCACATCCTTCGGGAAGCACGAGCCGCCATAGCCGAGGCCCGGATAGATGAAATGGTAGCCGATGCGCGGATCGCTGCCGATGCCCTTGCGGACCTCCTCGATGTCGGCGCCGAGTTGTTCGGCCAGATTGGCCATCTCGTTCATGAAGCTGATCTTGGTCGCCAGCATGCAGTTGGCGGCATATTTGGTGAATTCTGCGCTGCGCACGTCCATCACGATCATCTTCTCGTGGTTGCGATTGAACGGCGCGTAGAGTTCGCGCATCACAGCCTCGGTGTCCTCGCTGTCGGTGCCGACGATGATGCGGTCCGGCTTCATGCAGTCGGCGACCGCGGACCCTTCCTTGAGGAATTCCGGATTTGAAGCGACATCGAAAGCCAGGTCCTCGCGGCCTCTTTTCTTCAGCGTGTCGGCGATCCTGGCCTTCACCTTTTCGCAGGTGCCGACCGGCACCGTCGACTTGCCGACGACGATCTTGGGTTTGTCCATTTCGCGGCCGATGGTCTCGGCGACTGCCAGCACATATTTGAGGTCGGCCGAGCCGTCCTCGCCCGGCGGCGTGCCGACCGCGATCATCTGGATCTCGCCGTGCCTGACAGCGGCGGCGGCATCCGTTGTGAACTTGATGCGGCCGGCGGCATGGTTCTCCTTAACGAGGTTTTCCAAACCGGGTTCGAAAATGGGAACCAGGCCCTGGTTGAGCCGCTCGACCTTGGCGGCGTCGATGTCGACGCACACCACCTGGTGCCCGACTTCGGCAAGCACCGCCGCCTGCACGAGGCCGACATAGCCAATTCCAAACACCGTCAAATTCATTCGGTTTCATTCCCATGCAAGGCAGCGGACCGTTTTCGGCCCCGCCGGTTCAAATCGACTTTCCCAACTACTTTACACTGCATGCCAGCGATTCCGGAAATTGACAGGGTTCGCCGAGCGCCGTGAAGGCGACCCGCTCGACCTGCAGGGAAAGCTTGCGGCCCGGATCCGCGAACGCTCCCATCCAGCCCTTCATCGTATCGCTGCCCCAAAAGCTGAAGAATATCTTCTGTGCATGGCTGGGCAGCTTCGCCGGGTCGGTAATCGTGTTCACCAGTTGGCCGTTGACGTACCATCGCAAGCTGTCCTTCTGCCAGACGAAGGCGTAGTCGTTGAAGGCCTTCTCCGTGCCGCCCGGTACGTCGACCAGTTTCTCGTTCTTGCCCTTGCCCGCGATATAGGCGTTGACCTGCACCTTGGAGGTGTCCTTGGTCAGGACCTCGAAGTCGATCTCGTCCCAGGGCTGCTTGTCGCTTGGACCGATATAGGTGAAGAACGCGGCGTTGAGGCCGGAGCCGGTATCGGTCTTCAGCCGTGCCTCATAGGTGCCATAGCCGAAGCGCTGCTTGGTCTGGATCTCGCCGCAGACGTAGTCGCGATCCTTCAGCGTCTGCTTTTCGAAGCCGAGCGACAGCACACCATTCGACAGTTCGACCATATTTTTCGACCAGGTGCAATTCTGATGGCTGCCGTTGTTCCAGCCGTCGGAAACATACCAGCGCGTGCGGTCGAAGCTTTTGAAATCATCGACAAAGGACGGCGATGTCGGAATGTCCTGGGCATGGGAAGGGGTTGCCAGGAAACCGCCAAGAGCAGCCAGCAGCAACGCACCGAGCGACCCCAGCCGCCGGGCGGCTTGTCCGGTCCGATATGCGAGAGGCGGTGCGTCAATTGCCGTCGTAGGTTTCGGATTCCAATTCATACCAAACTCACCTTTGCGCTGTGTGTCCCCAACCCAAAGTCGACGTTCGAACCGCTCCTGCACGAGCCAACCTTGACCTCCTTGTGACCCTCTCGATTGCTTCTGCTTCCCGCCTTGCATCAAATCTGTTGCAACAGTTCCGAGCCTTCACGTTCAACCTCTGCCGGCGCCTGCCGGCCAGGCGAATTCCGCCGCGGCGGCCGAGGAGGCATCCTCGTCAAAGACCATATCCAGCGAATGACGGAGCTCTTTCATCATGCCGTCCTGGCGCGACAGCGCCGCGATGCGGCGCTCGCAATTCAGGATCGACTGTGTCAGGGCGCTGACTTCCGAAGACCGCTTGTCGGAAGCAGAGCCGTTTTCCATCGCTTCGACCAGAAAGGCGGCGTTGGTCGACGTCGTCCGGTAGCGATTCTCAAGCCCGGTTCTCTCGGCCTCGATCTCGGCCGCAATCTGCTCGAACAGCTTTGCCAGACGATCAAGACGTGAAACATCGGCCTGACGGTCGCGGGCCGGATCCCTTGATCTGAAACCGAATATCGAGGCCATGAACTCAGGTTCCCGTCATCGCCGGCTTGTGGGCCGGGCTTCTGGCCGATCCCCGCAGCCGGGGCTCAAAAACTCGTGTTGCGTTGTCGTGCTCCTTTTGAGGGAGAGACATCAGACCAATCCGATCGGGGGCCAAGTTCGGCTGGTCGTCCACTATGCTGCACCGCAACATAGACTGCCATCGTCGGAGCCGCGAGGCAACCACCCAATTCGTAAACTCATAAATCCGGCCGAAATGGTTTGCGTGATGACATGCCGCGAGTGGACAAATCGCTGCATCGGGACCACTCTCAGCGTTCCTTGCCCGTGCTGGTTCCGGCCATCAGAAAGCGCAGCGGCGGCACAGGCTTTTGGCTGGACACAAGGCCGACACGACGAAACAGCGCCTCGAGCTTGTCGGAAGCCACGCCCTGGACGATGGGGACGAGGTTGGACAAGCTGGCGAAGGCGTAAGCCGCAGCCGAGCCCAGCCCCCGCTCGGCCTTGACGTCAAGGAAATTACGCAGCCGATATTTGTCGCGCACGTGCCGTTCATGCCGCCGCAGCACCGCCTTCGAGCCTTCCGGCAGGCTGTCGATCGCCAGCAGCGCCAGATCCGCATCGGCCAAACGCTTCAAGTCCTGGGTCTTGTGGCGGCCGCTCAGGGAATCGGCGCGGACGATGGCGCCGTAGCCGCAGGAGCGAATGACCTTGAACCGCGCCCCGCATGCGACCGCGCGGGCGTAGAGTTCATAGTCCTCGCCCAGCCGCAGGCTCTCGTCGTAGCTCAACCCATGGCGGTCGAGGAAGGCACGGCTGATCACCGGCTTCAAAAAGCCCAGTTCGCCCCTCTGCACGCGGCGTCTGGAGATGTTGCCTTCGACGAAACGCTCGAAATCGAGGAATTCCGGATCGGCGGCAAATTGCGGCGCGACGATTTTCGTCGCGTCGCCTGTCGCATCATCCCTGATCAGCATGATGTTGTCGGCGGCGAAATCCCAATCGGCGCCGGCAAACAAGTTGCGAAACCGGCCTTCGAGGAAGAAATCGTCGGCATCAAGAATGCTGATGAACGGCGATTTCGAGCCGGCGATGGCTGCGTTGCGGGCAAAGGAGGGGCCGCGATTGACATCGAGGCGCATCACGGAGAGCCGCCCGCTGCCATCATCGGCGGATCGTGCGACACCGGCGGTGTCGTCGGTGGAGGCATCGTCGACGACCACGACCTCCGCCACTTCCGGTTCGCGCAATGCGGATGCGATGGCGACGGCGATTGTCGCTGCGGCGTTTTTTGCCGCGATGATCACGCAGACCTCGGATTTCGTCATCGACATGGATTTGCCTCTCGTACAGGTAATATCGATTTGCCCTCGCCCCGTACTCGTTCGATGCACTACAGAATTGCCATCAGCATCCAATTTACCTTCAGCGACTCGCCGGCCGCTCGAAGATGCGGCGGCTGATATCGGCGGACGCCGCCCAGCCTGCTTCGGCCAGATAGCGGACCGGCGCGCGGCCGCACAGTTCCCAAAGCACCGTTCGCCGCTGCGGCCACCGCAGCGACGGCAGCCACGGCGCGATGACCATGCTGAGCAGATCCTCATTGCCGATGCGCGGCAGGATCCTGGTCGCGCGCTGCGACAGCAGCGTGCTGGCACCGCCGAGCAGCACGTCGGCGGCGCGCAGGCCAAGCAGCAGCGTGTCGTCCAGACCTTGCGCGGTAGCGGCATCGAGCAAACGCTGCTGATCCGCCTCGTCGAGGCGGCCGGCGCTGGCGCCGATATCACAGACGTATCCGGCGCAGGGTTCCCGGTTGAAAAGTGCCTTGGCGACGCTGATGCAGGACAAAAGCAATGTATCGGCCACCGAGGTGAACGGCACCGTCGCACCGGCGATTTCGACCTGTCGCTTGCGCCGCAGGAACCCGTCCGCGTCGCGCGGGCTTGGCGAGCCGGGCTGCTGGAGGCGGTAGTGGAGATCGACGGTGGACGACCTCGGCCCGTCGTCCCGGGTCATGTGCTGTTCGCCGAGGAAGCGGACCCACCAGACGGAGCTCGACTTGCCTGATACCTCATAGCCGATCTTGCGAAGCGCATCACGCGCCCTGAAAAATCCGAGCGGCGAAACCAGGATGTCGACATCGCCCGAGGGCTTCATAAAATGGTCGTCGTAGAGAAGTTGCTGCTGGAACGGACCCTTCAGAAAAACGAAATCGATCTCGCTGGCGCGCAGCACGTCCTGGATCGCCATCGAATCCATGATGCAGGACGCGTTCATCGAAACCGTTTTCCTGCGGTAGGTGTCGAGCCATTGGAAAAGCTTAGTTGGCCTCTGAAGCGCGGGTGCGCGCGAAAGCGCCTTGAGGACAAAGACGGCGACCTTGTTCAGCCTGGCAATCTCGGCAATTTTTTCACCGTCTAGATGGCGCATCGAAACGTCGCCCGCGCCCGGGCCGGCGAAAAACAATCGCAGGCAAGCCTGCACATAGGCCACCTCGCCGGCACAGCCGGCGGCGCGCAATCGTTCGTATGAGCCATCCGGCAAGGCCATTTAGCGCACAGTCTCCCAAGAAAGCGTTTCGCGCCGACACTTATGCTGCAAGTGCGAAGCAAGCATCACCAAAAACCTCGATGCCGTAAAGCCTTTCCTTCTGCAGTGCGAATTTTTGCCACCAAAGCGTCTATCGAGGTGGCATCGGAAAGCAGTGAAAACCGCGGTTGAAATGTCTCTTGCCACGTCGGCTTAGGCAATCTCCGGACGATTTCTCAAATGGAAATTCTTTTCATTAGAGAGGCCTAAATATAGGCACAACGCAAACGGCTTATGCAAGCAAAATCAAATGCTTAAAGAATCAGCACAGGCGCGATCGTCGTGCACAAGGAATCGGCTAAAAAATGACAAGTTTTAGGCATGCCGCTCATGTGACGACGCCAGCAACCGTAATTGATTAACAGAAAGTAAAACAGTCTTGACTCATAAATGCTGCCGTGCAGCTATTGCATTGCAGCATAAAAGTGCTGACGGCACTCGACAGGCCGTTTCCAGTCCTAAATCGGAGAGTAAAATGGAACAGAATGTTGAAAAGCATGAATATGAAACGCCAAGCCTGACGGTCCATGGTTCGATTGAGACCATCACCCAGGGCGGCGGCGGCAGCACGGCGATCGACGCATCGTTCCCCGCGCATACGCCGATTGGCGACCTGACGTTCTCCTGAGACTTACAGCCGATTCCAGAGTGACATGTTGGGACTCTGGATTCAAAAGCAGACGTAAGAGGGGTCGGGGGGCCAGCCTCCCGATTTCTCCTGCGCCACCTGGAGATGTCGCAGCGTTTTGTCAGCGAGGTTTGGGGATGAACGGGGAGCTATCCGACCGTGATCTGGGCGACCACGATAGCGTGTGCGCGACCAAGGATGCCGTGGCTTGCGAGTTCGGAGATGGCTTGGCGCTGCTCAATCTCAAATCCAATGTCTACTACAGCCTGAATGGCGTCGGCGCCTTCATCTGGGATTTGATCCAGGAACCCCGGTCGATCGGCGACATCCGCAGCGCCGTGCTTGCGCGCTACAATGTCGACCCGGCGCGCTGCCAGGCCGATGTCGACGCATTGCTGAAGGGCCTGGCCGATAATGGGCTTGCGAGACGGCATCATGAGGCACTTGTCTAAGCCGGTCCAGCACAAGTCCCTGGTTTCACGGGCCCTGGTTTCGCGGGCCTTGTCTTCGCGGGCCTTGTCTTCGCGGGCCACGGCTTTACGGCAGGAACCGGCGAGAGAAACAAACGTCAAGCAGACGAAGCGCGGGGGGAGCCGGCGCGGGCTGGTCAGGATTTTCTCCCTGAGTGGCTCGGAAATGATCTTCCTTGGCTATTGCCTGCTGGTGGTGGCGACAGTTCGGCTGGGGCTGACGCTGTTGTCCTACAATCGTGTACGCAGCCTGGTGACGCGCCTCGACGCGCGGCAGTGCGCCTCAATGGGCGAACTGCGGCGTGTCGCCTGGGGCGTTGCCGCCGCGGCCCGTTTCGTCCCTTACGCCACGTGCCTGACCCAGGCGCTCTCCGGCCAGTATATTCTCGCCCGCCAAGGCAATGAATCGACGATACGCATCGGCATCGAACGTGGCACAGGCGAGCAGTTGAAAGCACATGCCTGGCTGGTCAGCGACAACCATATCGTGCTTGGCGGATCGATCGACGGCTTCGCCCATCTCGTCGACCACGGCAGCCGATGAGCGGCGTCGCCGGAATCCTGTTGCGCGGAGCAAACGCACCGGCGGTCGCGGCGGCCGACATTCAGCAAATGCTGGCGCGCATGCGCCATCGTGGTCCTGACGGCAGTTCTTGGTGGCTGGACACCAGCATCGCCCTTGGCCACGCCTGGCTCAACACATCGGATGAAGTCGGTCCGGGCCCTTTGACGATGGCTGGGGGCCGGCTCGCCATCACCGCCGATTGCCGGCTGGACAACCGTGACGAGTTGCTGGCCAGGCTCGGTATCCGCGACCAGTCGGTAGCCGACGCGATCGTGCTGATGCGGGCCTATCTGCGCTGGGGCGAAGCCTGCCCGGAGCATCTGCAAGGCGATTTCGCCTTCGCCATCTGGGATGACGAGCGGCAATCGCTGTTTTGCGCGCGCGATCATTTTGGCGTCAAGCCGTTCTACTACCACGCGGCGGACCGGCGTTTTGCCTTTGCGTCGGAGATCGGTCCGATCCTGGGCGTCGAGGGTATCCGCGCACGTGTCAGCGAGCGCCAGATCTCCGGCTTCCTGGCCGGGCTTCCCGACGACCCGCAGTCGACCCCCTACAGCGATATATTCAGCCTGCCGGCCCGCCACAGCCTAACCGTCACCGCGCAACAAGTGATGCTGCGCCGATACTGGCAGATCGAGCCGTCGGCGCGGCCCTTGCGGTCGGATGCATCGGAGGAATTCGCCCATCTGTTCTCGCAATCGGTGCGCAACCGCATGCGAGGGACCTCGGCGGTCGGGGCAATGCTGAGCGGCGGCCTCGATTCCTCGTCTATCGCCTGTGTCGCCGGCCTGCAGAATGCCGCCGCGCGCAAGCCGAAGCTGCCAACCTTCTCGCTGATTTTCGAGAAGGGCTCGCCGATGGACGAGCGGCCCTTCATCGATGCCGTTCTCGACCAGCAGAAGGTCGACGCGACGCTGATCCCGGTTGGCAACTATGCCCCATTCGCCGAATTCGAGCGCGTGCTGGAAGAACAGGAAGGAACGTTCCTGGCGCCGGGCCTGACGCTCACCCGCGGCATCTACCGGACTGCCGGCGCCAAGGGCATCAAGGTGCTGCTGGACGGCCATGGTGGCGACGAGGTCGTTTCACAAGGCCACGGCCACCTGCACGAGCTTGCGAATGGCGGCCGATGGATGGATCTGTGGCGCGAGGTCCGCAGCGCATCCAACACCTATGGCGACAGCACGCTTGGCCTTTATCTCCAGTTCCTGACCCTCTACGGGCCGGCCTGGCGCATCGCCAGGCTGAGGCATATGGCCAACCGTGCCCTGAACAAGATCCGCAAGCCCGCGCAAGTGTCGCGCGCACGAAGCTGGCGCGACCTGATCAATCCGGACCTGGCCAAGCGCACCGAGCTTGTCGACCGGTTTCACCGGGCCGGCTACATGCCGCCCGGCGTCCAGGCCAGCGATGCCTTGAGCCATCGCTGGATCCTGTCGAACGGCTATGTCCCGCATGCTTTCGAGGTTCTCGACAAGGCCGCCGCCAATTTCGGGGTCGAGCCGCGCTACCCCTTCTGGGACAAGCCGCTGGTCGAGTTCTGCCTGGCGTTGCCGGGCGAGGAGAAGCTGAGCCACGGTTTTGGCCGCTATGTGCTGCGCCGCGCCATGCAAGGCGTATTGCCGGAGGCGGTGCAGTGGCGGCGCGACAAGATCGACTTCACTGCCAATCTCGTCAATGGCATGCTGCGCAACCATCGCGACCTCCTGGAACAGCTGCTGGTCTCGGATGCGAACCGCATCGCGCCTTACGTCAATCTGCCGCAAGTGAGTGCCGCCTATGCGCGGCTGCTGCGCCAGCCCGATCAGGCAGCCCCCCTGGATGTCCAGTATGTCTGGCGCTCGGCCTCGCTGTCGCTCTGGCTGCGGCAGTTCCAGCATGGCGGGAGCCCCGCATGATGCCGCGCAACGAGCCGCTCGCTCTATGCAATGATGATGCCTTTTCGCATGGCCGGGCCATGCGAGAACGCCGCTTCTACCGGGCCTACGGCCTGACCATCGCGTCGGAGGTGACGTTGCCCGAACTGCAGCCGGCGGCGCCGGGGGCGGCGGATGTCGTGATTGCCGTCGGCGCGATCGACCTGCCAAAGCCCTCGCCCGAAGCCGCGACCGACTTTCGCTTCGAGCCGGACCGGCAATATCTGGCGTGGCATGCCGTGGGCGCGTTCCTGATCACCGATTCCAGCCGTATCGACATCGAACCGGCGCCCGGCGTCGACGACGCGCTGCTCGCGTTTCCGCTGCTTGGTCCGGTCATGGCGCTGCTCTTGCACCGGCGCGGCCTGCTTGTCCTGCATGCCAGTGCCATCGCCGCCGCCGGCACGAGCGCCATCTTCATGGGTGACAAGGGAGCCGGCAAGTCGACGACCGCAAGTGCGATGATCCGGGCCGGGCATCGACTGCTTACCGATGACGTGGTGGCGCTGGACCTCGCCAATCCGAGTGAGCCAATGACCGTTCCGGGCTTTCCGCAGATCAAGCTGGCGGCCGACGCCGCGGCGGCGATCTCGCTTGGGGAAGCGGAAGTGCGGCCGCAAGTGCATGCGGCGATCGACAAGATGCAGCATCGCCTGAACGGTAGCTTTTCGGGCGACGAGGTGCCGGCGACCAGGATCTATATCCTCGAGCGCGGCGAAAGGGCTGACATCACGCCCTTGCCCGCCATTGCCGCCCTGCCGGCCATCATCAAATTCTCCTATGTGACGCGCTTCGGCCGCGCGGCCCTGCCCGGCGACTTCGCGACGGCGCATCTTCGGCAATGTTCATGGATTGCCAACCATATCGGCGTGTACCGGCTGGAAGTCCCGACGGGCCTGGACAGGATCGGCGAAGCCGTGGAACTGATCGAAAAGGATCTGTCGGCTGGCAGCCGGCGGTTGTGAGCGCAACCATGTCGAAGCCCCCAATCCTTCGCCTGTCGCTGTTTCGAGAAATTGCCGCCTTCGGCGCCACCATTGCCCGGATCGGCGGCCGGCGAACGTGGACGGCGCTGTTCTTCCTCATCCTCGGCAGCCTGACCGAGGGCATTTCGATCCTGCTGCTCGTCCCGCTGCTGCATCTGGTCGGACGTGCCGACCAGGATTTCGCTGTTCGGCTGCCCAATGATGATTTCGTGCGCTGGCTGGTGCCTGATGGCACGCTGCAACTGACGACCGTGCTTTGCGCGCTGGTCGGGCTTGTTGCGGCGCAGGCGGCGTTCAATCGCTTCAAGTCGGTCTACATGGCCAAATTGCTGTTCGATTTCATCAATCGCGTTCGCATGAACCTGTTCGAAAGCATCGGCAAGGCGCGCTGGGGCGTTTTTACACGCATGCGCAGTTCCGATCTCGATCATGCCCTGACCGGCGACATCGACCGCGTCCAGGGCGCGGCTTTCGCACTGCTGATGCTGGTGCAGATCGCCGTTCTTCTGGCCGGCTATCTCCTGGTTTCCGTGTTTATCTCGCCGGTCATGACGCTGTTTGCCGTGGTCATCGGCATCCTGATGTTCGTGGCGCTGCGGCCCTTCCGGGCACGGGCCACTGCCTTCGGCCGTGTGCTGACCGCCAATCGCCAGGACCAGTACCGGACGGTCTCGGAATTTCTCGGCGGCATCAAGGTGGCCAAGAGCCTGAACGTCGAGGACAGCTATTTCGCGCAGCTGCGGTCGACGCTTGAGAGGATGAAGGCCGACAACATCGACTATGTGCGCAACAGCACCATCGGCACTGCTGTATTCCAGGTGGCGAGCGTCGTGGGCCTGAGCCTGTTCATCTATGTGGCTTTGGTCCGCTTCAACCTGTCGCTGGCCGAGATCGTCGTCCTGCTCCTGGTCTTCATGCGTATCGCGCCGCGCTTCATGGACATGCAGACGCAGGCCCAGCAAGTGCTGATCAACCTGCCCGCCTTTACGGCAATGCGCAGCCTGCAGGCACGTTTCGACGCCGAACGCGAACCCGGCCATACCGAGTTCGCAGACGCCGGGACACTCTCCCTCAATACGGGATTGAATATTCGCGGCGTGTCCTTCGCCTACGGAGATACTGTCGACAAGGCGGTGGTGAGCGGCATCACCTTCGGCCTGCCGGCCGGCAAGGTCACCGCCCTGATCGGCCCGTCCGGATCGGGCAAGAGCACGATCGCCGACATGCTGCTTGGCCTGCTGGAGCCCACCACCGGCAAGATGCTTGTCGATGGCGTCGAGATCGATGCCAGCAATCGCCGTCGCTGGCGCGACCAGGTGGCCTATGTGCCGCAGGACGTGTTCCTCCTGCACGACACGATCGCGGCGAACCTGCGCCTCGCCGCGCCAAGGGCCAGCGATGGCGATCTGTGGGCCGCGCTGCGTCAGGCGCACGCCGGCGAGTTTGTCGAACGGCTCGACCTCAGGCTCGAGACGGTGGTCGGCGATCGCGGCGTGCGGCTCTCGGGCGGCGAACGTCAGCGCATCGCGCTCGCGCGCGCGCTGCTGCGCAAGCCGTCGCTGCTCATCCTCGACGAGGCGACCAGCGCGCTCGACTGGCAGAACCAGTCGCTGATCGCCAGGTCGATCGACGGATTACGCGGTACGATGACGATCCTGACCATCGCGCACCGGCCGTCGATGATCGCCTTCGCCGACTGGGTGGTGGCGATGGAAAACGGCCGTATCGTCGAGGTCGGCCAATATCAGCGGCTGAAGGAAAAAACCGGCAGCCGGTTGTCGAGGATGCTGTCGGGGGAACAGTCGGAGAGCGAACCCGCTGATGTGGCGTGAGCCGGCGGCCAGGACGCGTCGCGCCGAAACGGATTCACGCGGCGCTTTGGTCCCTTTGTCTCGAAGCATGTCGTTGCCGCCAAACCGGCCACGTTTGAGCAGTCTGCATCAATGCAGGCCGCGCCTGGCACCGCCCAGCTTCTCGCTTTCGGCGACCTCGGGTGCGTTCAGTTTGCGCTCGGCGTCACGAGCTATGTCGGCAGGCGTCGGCGCGCTCCTGGCGATCATGGTGTAGATGAGCACGAAATAGCCGGCCTGAATGGTCACGGCGCAGATGATGACACGCACCAATATCGTGCCTATCGACGCACCGCCCAGCCAGGACCAGCCGACGACGATCGCCAGAGCGAAAATCATCCCGAGGATGAATTTTGGAAGTGCCATACCCAACAGCCCATAAACCGGCTCGGGTATTATCGCGATTGCCCCACCCGAGCACCGTCCCTTGTCATGTGGGCTTGTTAAGGTCGCCCACTCTCGACCGGTTGCTTCCGGCCTTTTCCACCTGTCCTCACCGTGACAGGTATAATTTGCAATTCTATTAAGGCGAGCAATAGGCGGCAAGGGCAACTTCGGTTATTTTTGATCGAGCTTTTTGCGATCGACTCTGCCATGTTGCAATGCACGCAACGGGAGCTAGGCCGATATCCTCTCGTCGATATCTTTTAGTAAAATGGGCAATATTAAGTAGTATTTTATACGGTTTTGACCAAGCATCACGGCATGATGAAGCACTGATTTGTACCTCGCCTTGGCAAATAGGTAGGTCCGCCTAAAAACCGCCCCACAAAGGCCTCTATTTTTTCGGCTGTGCCCATTTATTGTCACAAATGTGCTAAATATGCCGAAATTTGTGCATGGCAAGCTTATTATTTAGTCATTTCATGACGTGACTATTTCAACGGGGTGGTAAATTGTGTGTTGCGCTGCAACATTTTTTGGGTATCGTGTGGTGAACCATTCGTTCAACGCATGGAGTTTACGGCATGAGGGACGTTGCCAAGTCAGCCACCGCGAGCTTTTCGCAGGCTGACATCGATTTTCCGCCGCCGATCGGCGGCCTGCTCAAACGCAGCTTCGATATCACCGGTTCACTGATTGGCTTGATCGCCCTCAGCCCGCTATTTGTCATGATAGCGCTGCTCGTCAAGTTTTCCGACGGCGGCTCGATTTTCTACGGCCACAGGCGAATCGGGCGGGGCGGACGGATTTTTCCGTGCCTGAAGTTCCGCACCATGGTTCCGGACGGCGACAAGGTGCTGGCAGCCTATCTCGCCACCAACCCGGACGCCAACGCGGAATGGATCGCGACCCGCAAGCTGAAGAACGACCCGCGCGTCACCCGCGTTGGAGCGGTGCTGAGGAAACTCAGCCTCGATGAGTTGCCGCAGATCATCAACATCCTGCAGGGCGATATGAGCCTTGTCGGTCCGCGTCCGGTTGTGCGCGACGAGCTGGAGATCTATGGCACATCCGCCGTCTACTACCTGAAATCGCGTCCGGGCCTGACCGGCCTGTGGCAGGTCAGCGGCCGCAACGATGTGTCCTATGACAGCCGCGTCGCCTTCGACCGTCACTATGTCGAGAACTGGTCGCTGTTCGAGGACGTTCGCATCATCATCAAGACCGTCCCGGCCGTCTGGATGTCGCGCGGTTCTTACTGACCGGCCGGTGGCCAATGCCAGACATTGGCGTCGGCCATTCGACGCAAGCTCATCGGGCGATGGGGCTATAGCGGATCGGAACGTTGAGTTGAAAACAGATTTGTTCGAAACCTTTCGCAGCGGCCCGGATTCCGGCCGGCTGCGGCGGGCGCGTTTGCTGGCCACATGCCTTGCCATGGCCCTCGTCGTCCCGCACATCGCCGCCGCCGGCGACTATCGCCTCGGCTCGCAGGACAAGCTCACCATCCGCGTCGCCGAATGGCAGACCGTGGAAGGCACATTCCGTGACTGGTCGGCGGTGAATGGCGAGTACACGGTCGGTCCATCCGGCACGCTGTCGGTGCCGTTCGCCGGCGAACTGCCGGCCTCCGGCAAGACCACGTCCGAAATCGCAACGGCGATCGGCGAGGCTTTGCAGAAAAAGCTCGCTTTGTCAGACAGACCGGAAGCCTCGGTCGAGATGGCGCAGTTCCGGCCATTCTACATTTCGGGCGAAGTCCAGAACCCCGGCCAGTTTCCTTATGTGCCCGACCTGACGGTGTTGAAGGCCATCAGCGTCGCCGGAGGCATCCGGCGAAACGCCGACTACGGCCCCCAGCTCGGCAAGGACCTGGTCACCGCCAAGGGCATGTTCGACATCTCCGACGACCAGCGCATCCGACTGATCGTAAGGCGCGCCCGCATCGATGCGGATATGGCCGGAAAGGCGAGTTTCGACGTGCCGAAGGAGGTCGAGGGCGATCCGAGACTGCCAGCCATCGTGGCGGACGAGATGACGATCCTGACAGCGGACCAAAAGGCGCTGAAGCTGAAGCTTGAAGCGCTCGACGATCTCAAAGGGGTTTTGGAATCCGAGATCGAATCGCTGCAGAAGAAGATCGTCAACCAGCAGCAGCAGGTCGACTTGGCGCAGCAGCAGCTCGCCAGCATCGGCCCGCTGGCGCAGAAAGGCCTGATCGCCAACGCCCGACTGCTGGATTCGCGCCAGTCGGTTGCCGACCTGCAGGGCAAGATCCTGGACTACGAAACCGCCATCCTCACCGCCAAGCAGGCGATCAGCAAGGCGAAGCAGGATGCTATCGATGCCCAGAACACCTTGAGTTCAAGTCTCGCCACTGACCGGCAGCAGACCGAAGCCGACCTGAACGAGGCCGCGTTGAAGGTGAACATGCAGAAAGGCCTGATAGCCCAGGCCAGCGATCCCGCGATGGCGGCCGCTATGACAAATGATCAGCAGCCGACCCTGCTCTATTCGCTGGTGCGCAATGTCGACGGCAAGACCACCGAAATAGCCGCCAAGGAAGAAACCCCGGTGCTGCCCGGCGATGTGATCAAGATCAAGCTGGCGCCGCTGGCCAGCCAGTAGACCGACTTCCAACACGATCCAGTGTTTCGAGCCAGAGCCTCACCCGACAAACCGGGATGAGGCTCTGGCTCAGTTGTTTGAACCCCTGCGGAAACTATAATAGCCGTCTCGGGATCGAGGCTTCCCGTCCGAGCACATGCTTGCTCAAAAAGGAAGACCGCCCCCTTCAGCCCGCGAGATGATAATTTATGAGGGACCGGCGCCCGCCGGATGGCCGGCATACCGAGGCCAGTCAGTCTCGCCCCCGGCCGCGTCAGCCGGCTCCAGAGCCGGCGACCGCCGCCTGCGGGTAACAGGCAGCCGCGCCAGCTTGAAGAAGCTGAAATACATCAGGAAAGAACCCATGATGTAGGGGTTGAGTATCTCGACCTCGACGAAGGAGCGGATCAGCAGCAGGACCATCACGCCGAAAAGGATCACCGAGTCCGCCTGCCATGCCTTGAAGATCACCGCCGAGACGTGGCCGTAGAGCGTGCGCAGCATGATCAGCGACACCAGCGTCGCTCCGACGAAGCCGAGTTCGACGAGGGCCTCGATATAGGTGTTGTGGAAGTGGAAGCCGGTGCGGGTGGTGATGTAGAATTCGTTCCACAGCCGCTCGGCTTCAGCGAAACCCTGCACCCAATAGGCGGCATAGCCGACGCCGAGAATCGGCGATTTCTGGACCGTGTTCCAGCCTTGCTCCCACAGATAGGTTCGCCCGGTGAGCGTCGAATCCTTGCCGAAGAGGCCGAGGACGAAGTCCATCAACCCGAGATTCAAGGCGACGAAGGCCGTCACGACCAGCAGGCCGGCGCCGATCAGGAAGATGACCCGGCGATAGCGTCGTGACAGAAGTTTGCTCATCGCAAGAAGCGCCACCAGCGCCAGAACCGCGGGTATCGAGGCCATCGAGGTGGCGGAATGCGAGGCGACCAGGACATAGGCCGACAGCAGCACGACGGGCACCGCCAGGATGAAGCTCAGCCGGCCGCGCCTGTAGAACGCAAGGAAGACGACGCAGAAATAGATGCCGAGCGAGCCGACAAAGCCGATCTGGTTCTTGGAGGCGAAGGCGCCGACGAAGTTGACGGTGCCGTCGAGGACATCCTCGGAATAGTTCCCGACCTTCAGCGAATAGATGAGGACGACAAATATCCCGATCAGCGCCCCTATGGTCAGCGTGCGCACGCTGACGGTGCGCGCAGCTACGTAGGCGCAGGCAATATGGGAAAAATACTGGACCGACGTCCTTGCGGTGACGCCGGGAGCCTGCGACCAGAAAACCGAGAAGCAGACATAGGCAGCAAACAGCAGCGGCAGCCAGGCGCTGGACAGATGCCTCACAAACCGCCGGTAGTCGACCAGGATGAGCGGGAGCCAGACCGCATAGTAGGCCAGGATCAATATCTGGCCGAAGATGACCGAATAAGAAAACGCCCAGATCGAAACGGCTACGGCAAAGGCGCCATAGACCGAATTCTTCTCGGGATCGATCAGCAGGGACTTTGGAATCTTCATCTCAGAGTCCCGCCGACACGACCCAGGGCCGGCAAGCCATGAGCCGGCCGGAATCTTCGCAGACATGGGCGTGCAATAAACGGCGTCTCCATTGTGCAGTGCAATATAACCTATTGCGCCCGGCGCTCAATGGCAAATCCGGTCACCTTGTCTTACAGCGAGGCATCTGCGGAGAGATCAGCCGGTTGCGTGTCCGAGACGCTACCAAAGCGCTCCGCCGGTGATCTGGATGTTTTCCATGGTGATGCCCTTGGCGAGATCCGAGCACAGGAAGACGGCCAGAGCGGCAATCTCCTGCGGCTGCAGCAGGCGCTGCTGCGGGTTGCCCCTGGCGATCTCGGCCATCGCTTCCTCTGGCGTGCGCCCCTTGCCTTCGCGCTCGACGACCTGCGCCACATTGCGGCGCATCAGTTCGGTCTCGACCCAGGTCGGGCTGATCATAACGCAGGTGACGCCATGCGCCGCCCCTTCCAGCGCCACGCAGCGGGTGAGACCCAGCAGGCCGGCCTTGGACGCGCAGTAGGCCGGGTTGTCCTTCCACCCGACCAAGGCGGCCGTCGAGCCAATGTTGACGATGCGGCCCCAGCCGCGCTCGATCATACCCGGCAGCACGGCACGCGTGACGCGGAAGGCGCCGGTCAGGTTGGTGTCGACGATCTTGTCCCAAAGCGCGTCGGAATGGCCGCAGACCGGCTGCTCGGCGGTGGTGCCGGCGGCGTTGACCAGAATGTCGGCGGGGCCGATGGCCGTCTCGGCGTCAGCCGCGAAACGGTTGGTGACGTCGCTGTCGCGAACGTCAAGGTGTGCGG
>NZ_RZRO01000149.1:0-10513 GCF_003997975.1 Mesorhizobium sp. M7A.F.Ca.US.005.03.1.1 | reverse complement strand
GCTTGGCATCCGCGTAGTCGCTGCTCCCCTCATTCCCATCGGACGCATTCATCGCCATATCGCGCGGGTCCAGATAGCCTTCGAATGCGGATTCTGCAAAAGGACCTGCCAGACACGCAACTATCTCTTGGATCGCTTCATCGCGTTGGAAATGTCGATCCATATCGTTCTCGAAAATCGGCTTTAGCTCCGAGGTGAATCCTTGCGCTGAATAGAAAACCGTGCCTTCGACAAAACCACCGCACTCTCCGTCACCGGCGTCGGGGTAAATACTAACACTTGAGAAAGCAGGGAGTTCACGGTCGTCGTCGAACATCTGACGGTGCAAAACGATGGCGGCCACCGCGTGCCCGGCTTCGTGATGCGCCACAGACGGGAGAAGATATTGGGAGGCTACATTCATGCGGTGCGGCTCTCAGATCTAGTTTCCATCCAAGCCCTGATATCGGATTCAAGCCATGCGACTCGGCCGGGGGAGATGCGACGCCGCTTAGGGAACAGGCCTGCCTTCAGAGTCGCGCGGTCGCGCTCGAACTGCGTTCCACTGAAGTGCTTCAGGGTCTTTGCCGACTGGCCGGCGGCCCAGGCAAGTGCCCGCTCGCCTTCCACATCTTCAAGCCAAAGATAGAGATCGTCGTCGGGAGCATCCAGCGTTGGACGGACATCAAATGCGTTCATGTCCGGACAGCCTTCAGAAAGAAGGGATAGAGGCTTCCGTTTGATCGGGAACGCTTAGTGTTGGTAGCGGCGCCCACATGTTCGAAAAGCGTGATCATTGATGAGTTCTTCCAGTCGGTGCGGCATCGCAGTGCTTTTGCGCATAGGACCGCAATTGTCGTGCCAACTGGGAAAATCGTTTCGGAACAACGTGATCGCTCTGGCAGCGTTGTGTCAGATGTCCGACATCGTCGAGAATCCGACAACGAGTGCTCCTCCTAATCACCGGATCAACCTCCGGCGCCAGTCGGTGACACCGCATTCCTCTGTCTTTCCAGGAGACGGCGTGGACATCAATGCCGTTCCTCACCGAACCCGCCTCCTAGCCCTTCGCCCATACGTCACGGCCGCCCCCCGGTTTGGCTTCAACCTGAAGGATTACGGCGTCCTCTTCGCAGAGAAGATCGGGTTGTTCGTGGCGCGCGCAGCGGAGCCCAAGGAGCTTTTCTGGGTTGCGGATACTGGCATGTCGATATTACGACCGTGTGTCCTTCGACAAGCTTGGTGGCTTCTTCAACCAGAATCTCGCCGCGGAGATCGAATCGTTATCTGCGCCGCAAAGTGCGGCCGGTGAGCGGCGTGGCCCTGCGTTCCAGTTGGCCACGGTCCTCGCTGGGACGAGCAAGTAAATGGCTTGCGCAGCAACGGTGCGATCACACCTGGAGCACGGCGTCATCAGGAAAGCGCCATCCTTGTGCGCCCACGACACCCTGGTCGCCATCGGCCGCATCGCGGGGGGGCACTGTGGGCGATAACCATTCATTGATCTGGGCGATTGAGGGTTCTGCCGGGGCGCTATTGCTGCTCGGTAGGGCTGCGGGCTGGCGAGTCTACCAAGGCGAGCAACGACAGGCGAGACGGCAGACATTACGTGACGGAACTTGATATTGCAGTGCAGCAAGCGTAGAGCACCGCGCGCTTATCGGAGTGTCGTCCATGGCCCTTACCAATGCTGGTAACGAGGCAGAACCTGTCGAACAATCGAGCCATTCTGAGGTCGAGCAGCACAGCACCAAGGCGCTGATGTTGGGCGCACTAGGTGTCGTTTATGGCGATATAGGCACCAGCCCGATCTATGCATTTCGCGAGGCGTTGCATGCATCAGCGGGTGGCAACGTCGCCAGCCGTGGCGACATCCTCGGCGTACTCTCGCTGATCATCTGGTCCCTGACGATCACCGTGACGATCAAATACATCATGTTCGTGCTCCGCGCCGACAATCGAGGCGAGGGCGGAGTGCTGTCGCTTATGGCGCTGGCGCGCAACAGTTTCCCGACCTGCTCTGCGGTGATCCTCGGCATCGGCATCGGCATCGGCATCGTCGGCGCGGCGCTTTTTTTTGGCGACGCCGTCATTACGCCGGCAATCTCGGTACTGTCGGCGGTCGAAGGTATGAATGTCGTCACGCCGACGTTCCAGCCCTATGTGGTGCCGCTGACACTGGCCATCCTGGCGATCGTGTTTGCGGTACAGCGGTTTGGCACCGGCGGCGTAGGATTGGTGTTCGGACCCGTTACCGCGCTGTGGTTCCTGGCCATCGGCCTTTCCGGGCTCAACCACATCATGGACGACCCGGAAATCCTGCTGGCAATCAGCCCGCATTACATCGTGTCGTTCCTGGTCAACTCGCCTGACGTCGCCTTCGTTACGGTTGGTGCAGTCTTCCTCGCCGTCACCGGAGCCGAGGCGCTCTACGCCGACCTCGGCCATTTCGGCCGCAAGCCGATCGTGCTCGCCTGGCTGGCGATCGTGTTCCCTTGTCTGTTGCTCAATTATGTCGGGCAAGGCGCCTTCGTGCTGGCAAATGGCGGCGTTGTCGGTCATCCGTTCTTCGAGATGAACCAGGGCTGGACGCTTATTCCGATGGTCGTGCTTGCCACGGCGGCGACCGTGATCGCCTGCCAGGCGGTGATCTCCGGCGCCTTTTCGCTGACCAGGCAAGCGGTACAGCTCAACATGCTGCCGCGTTTCGTCATCCAGCACACGTCGGAAAAACAGTCGGGCCAGATCTATCTGCCGCGCATCAACCTGATGCTGGCGCTGGTGGTGATGCTGCTGGTGGTCGGCTTCGGCGAATCCAGCCGGCTGGCCTCGGCCTACGGTATTTCGGTGACCGGCAATATGCTGGTGACGAACATACTGCTTTTTGTTGTGATGACGCGCATCTGGAAATGGCCGCTCGGCGTCGCGATAGCCTTAATGGCGGTGTTCGTCTTCATCGATACCGGCTTCTTTGCAGCTAACATCGTCAAGGTATTCGAAGGCGGCTGGGCCTCGCTTGCCATTGCCGCAGTGATCGTGATGACCATGTGGACTTGGATAAGAGGCAGCAGGTATCTATTTGACAAGACGCGCAGGAACCAGATTCCGCTCGATTTCCTTGCGGGCAATCTGTTGAAGAAGAAACCGCAGCTGGTGTCCGGTACGGCCGTGTTCCTGACCAGCGATCCCGCCAGTGCGCCGACCGCGTTGATGCACAGCCTGAAGCACTACAAGGCGCTGCACGAACAGAACGTCATCCTCTCTGTGGTGACGGCGCAGCAGCCCGTGGTGCCCGACAGCGAGCGGATCAAGATGGAAACGATCAATGAGCTGTTCATGCGGGTGACACTGACCTTCGGCTACATGGAACAGCCTAACATCCCGCGTGCGCTGGCGATCTGCCGCAAGCAGGGTTGGAAGTTCGACATCATGACGACGTCCTTCTTCCTGTCGCGTCGCTCGCTCAAGGCGTCACCCAACTCCGGCATGCCGGTGTGGCAGGACAAGCTGTTCATCGGCTTGGCGCGCACGGCCGCCGACGCGACGGAGTATTTCCAGATCCCGACCGGACGTGTGGTCGAGATCGGAACGCAAGTGGCCGTTTAGGTATGCCCGGTTAAGCAGAATCAATTGGCATTTCGCGAGCCGGTGAATGCCTGACCGGGCGGAGGCCACGATGCTTGCGCCAAACTGGGGTCCGGTTCCAGGCCTGAAGCTTCCGGCCCCGAAAGCCGTCCTTTACGCCTGCGATCATTTCCGTTCCGCATTGTCTTGCCGACCCACCAGTCGAGATGCGCTGAAACGACCTCGCCGGGCAGCAACTTATCATTTGAACCTAATCGATGTGCCGCAAGTCCGACCTTCATTCTTCAGTTCACAGGCTAGCGTTGCCAAAATCGGCGTGCCGCCTAACCGGCGCCGCACCGTGACCTGTCAGGATGCTATGCAGGCGCGAGGCAGAAGCTGGCTCGAGGCCGCCGGCCTGGTGCTGGTCCGGCAGCGGCCGGGCTCGGCCAAAGGCTTCATGTTCCTCTGGAGGATGAGACGGGTGCGGCAAACGTCGTCGTCTGGGTCAAGATCTCTCGAGAAATTCCGGCGCGTGCTTCTTGCTTCGGCCATGCTCGGCGTCCGCGGACGCATCCGACGGAAGAGGAGGTGGTGCACCTCGTCGCCCACGAGCTGACCGATCTGTCGGCCGGGCTGGCCAGCGTGGGAAACCGCAAGACGCCGTTTCCGTTGCCGCACGGCCGAGGGACGAGGCTCATCACGGCGGATCGGGCATCGATCCGCGCGGCATGCCGAAGGGGCGCGACATCGTCGATGCAGTATGACCATATCGACCCTATCAAGTTCAAGACGCGTAACTTCCGGTAGCGCTTCCGGAGGCCACTTCAGCAGCATGTTGTGCACACTTTTGTCGGACCCTGTTAACTGCCGATTGGCAGCAGGTCACCCCGTGCCGGATCCCAAATGTCGTCGCTCTCAAGCGCAACGACTGCCCGCACCCTTTTTAAGTCAGCGAGCACCTCCACCGCCGGACGCCGCCCCGTTTCCTGAGCCGCGGCGTAACGGGTGTATTTGTGACTGTCCGGCTCAAACCACTTCAACGATTCCAAAGTAGCCATGGCATCGCCCTTGCGGCTGCGCGTGATGCGAATGATCGTGATCCCATCCTAAGCGCTCGCGTCGAATGGAGACACGCTGCCAACGCTTCATCTGCTCTACCCCATCTTTGTTCCAAGGCGGTCGGATCATCTCAATGAGCCCTGCCTCGGGGTGGCCAAAGCATGCATATTTATCGTTCGGCCCCGCATCGAATTATCATCTGCGATGTGGGACTCGATCTTGGGTTGGCGACGGCTTCGCTCCGGGAGTAGACGTCGGACCACTGATAAGTGCCGGACCTTCTCCACAATTTCTCGGCGGACTCATCGTGAACGCTCGATTGGACGTAAATGCGGTTCGCGGAAACGCAGGTCTGGCCGGCATTGCGGAACTTCGCCTGGACCGCACCGTCAACAGCACCGTCAATGTCGGCATCATCGAAGATGATGAAAGGTGCATTGCCGCCGGTTTCAAGGCTGACCTTCTTGATCTGGTCAGAGCACTGACGCATCAGCAGCCGTCCGACCTCGTTCGAACCGGTAAAGCTGATCTTTGGAATTGGTGCAGAGTTCACGGCCCACGCGATCACCTTCGGACGCATAGATCAGGTTGACCACGCCATCGGGAAAGCCGGCCTGATGGCGAGAGCAAACATTGCACCTAGCCACGCCACGATAAGATCGAGCGCGGCTTCGTTGCGTGCGGGTCTGTGGTCAGTGGAGGGCGGAGGAAAAGCGCTCGGCGTGCTCGCCCTCGCGATACCACTGGTTCGCGCCGGCAAGCGCCAGTTTCTGAGGCAAATCGCCGAACAGCTGGTAGAGCCTTACTCTCAGGGCTTGGCATCTATGTCGCCTACGACCGCCACATGCAGCCCGTCGCGTGCGAAAGCGGCTTTGTGGAAGGCGCTTAGATCGGAGGGCGTTACGCTAGTCAGCCTCCCTTGGGCGGTCTCGAATACGGATGCGTGCGTAGATTCCGCGCCGCCAGGCCAGCTCGGCGATCGCATGAGGTTCGCGCTCATTGGCAATGATTTCGGAGAGAAGCTGGGCGCGTATGCGGTCGAAAAGTGCTGGTGTAGCCGGATGCGGGTCCCGCCGCCGAGAATGTCGGCCAGCAGTCGAGCGCCGCGGCCCCGCACCAGGGACCGCCCATGAATGACTCATGCGAGGCGTCTCAAGGCTGTCCGCGATCCAGCGCCAGATCTCCGCCTCGCCCGAGACGCGCAGAGCTGGCCGGTTGTGCAGGAGCCGTCGGCAATATCCGCCTTCCTCGTTCGGATGGGTAACGCTTGCGATACGGAGTCTTGACTTTGGCAGTCGCTCTGTGACATTACCTATATAAAGTTCGAAAGAAGGCGATATGGATCATGCATAGGTCACAGAGACCCGAATGAAGGCAACGTATAAACGCACCTATTCGCGCTACGCGATGGAAGCGCTTGGCCTTTTCGGTAAGACCATCCGGCTTGGCCGGATGCAGCACCGGTTAACCGCACAGGAGTTAGCCGAGAGAATCGGTGTTTCACGCAGCACCCTGCAGCGCATCGAGAAGGGCGATCCCAAAGTCGAAATCGGACTGATGTTCGAAGCTGCTGCCATTGTCGGTGTGAAGCTGTTCGATGCCGACGGCAATGGCATCACAGCCCTCACAGGCCGCATGGACGATCGCATCGCGCTGCTGCCGAAGCACGTCTACAAGGCCGGCAAGCAGATCGTCGATGAGTTCTAAGGTCCCCAAGTACGACGAAGCCTATGTCTGGGTCTGGCTGCCGGGCGAGACCGCGCCGGTTGTCGCCGGGCGGCTATATGCCCATGACGGACTCGTCAGCTTCAACTATGGCAGGAGCTTTCGTGAACTGGGAAGCGCGATCCCGCTTTATCTCCCGGAACTGCCCCTGAAGGCAGGCGAATTGCCTTTGCTTCCTGGCCTAACCATGCCGGGATGCATCCGCGATGCTGCCCCTGATGCCTGGGGACGACGGGTTATCCTAAACCGCAAATTCGGTGTGAAGGGCGATGAAATCGCGCGGCTCGATATTTCAGAACTGACGTTCTTGCTGGAATCAGGCTCGGACCGCATCGGCGCGCTCGATTTTCAGTTTTCGCCAATGCATTACGAGCCGCGCGCACTGGCCAATGCCACTCTCGAAGAGCTTGTCCAATCGGCGGAGCGGGTAGAGAAAGGTATTCCGCTCACCCCCGAATTAGATCAGGCGCTGCATCACGGCAGCTCGATCGGCGGCGCAAGGCCAAAGGCGCTGATCGAGGGTGACGCCGTCAAGCATGTCGCGAAATTTTCCTCGTCTGCCGACCTTTACAGCGTCGTCAAAGGAGAATTCATAGCCATGCGGCTTGCCGCCTTGTGCGGCATCAGAGCGGCATCCGTCTCGCTCGTTCGCGCCGCAGGCAACGACGTGTTGCTCGTCGAGCGATTCGACCGGATCAAGGTCACGGGCGGCTGGCAACGCAAATCCATGGTCTCAGCGCTGACGATGCTCGCGCTCGATGAGATGATGGCGCGTTACGCCAGCTACCAGGATTTGGCGGAGATCATTCGCCACCGATTCACCGCGCCGTCGGAAACTCTGCGCGAGTTGTTCAGCCGCATTGTCTTCAACATACTTTGCGGCAACACCGACGATCATGCCCGCAACCATGCGGCATTCTGGGACGGCGCTAAGCTCACCCTCACGCCTGCGTACGATATTTGTCCGCAGGCCCGCAGTGGCCAGGAGGCCAGCCAGGCCATGCTCATCAGCGGCAATAACCGCATGAGCCGGATAGCGTCCTGCCTTGAAGCGGCGCATCACTTCCTGCTCAGCGCGCCGGAAGCTCTTGCGATTGTTGAAGGCCAGCTCCGATGCATTGCGGAGAATTGGCCGCGTGTCAGCGAGGAAGCTACGCTATCCGGCACAGATCGCAATCTGTTCTGGGGCCGACAGTTCCTCAATCCCTACGCTTTTACGGCGCTGGAAGGAAGCGCCGACGTTCTCCGCGCTCTGGCTGACGAACTACGCAACAGTGTTCACGCCTGATCCGGCGCTGGATTTCGGACAAGCTCGGCAAGCGCAAGACGCCCACAATATCGACAACCCTTGCCGTGCCAGGACGAAGATTGAACAAACGGCTCTTCAACAGTGACAACGTGCACTGCGGAGAGATGTGGAGCTGACACCGCAAAAGCCCAAGACGCGCGACTTCCCGCGATACAACTCCACATAACTGAGCGTCTACAAGCGGTGCAGCCAGCCAAACATCCAGCCATCAAAGCGATGATCGTCTGATCTTTTGCCGATGACATCACGTCGGGGAAGCCTTGTTCGAGCGCTTGCCGCTTCATATCGATACCGGCCTGGGCGTAGCGCATCGTTAGTTCAGCCCGAGTGGCCTGGCCATCGACTGATGGTGGCGATGTCAACACCCGCCTTGACGAGGTGGATGGCCGTCGTGTCCCGCAAAGGGCGATGATGGATGCTTTTTTCCGCCATGGTGGTTCCTTCGCCCGCAGCCATGTGTGCGCAGCAAGTATGGAACACCGAACCGGGTGAGCAGTGTGGGGCGGTCGTTGCTTTGCTCGGCGGGACAGGGCGATACCAGACGAAGGTCACAATCGAAGATTCAGGATCCCTGAACTCGTGCATCCGTATTGAACATCAGCGAAAACAGAGCGTAATCCCGCTGTCCAGAAGGCGTGCGGCGGACGATACGCGCCAGGACGCTCTTGATTTCCGGGCTCATCGAGATATTCGACAGGTGCCACCCACGCGCCCTCTTGAAGGGAAGTGTCACCACCAGTTGCAGCGTATCCTAATATTCGGGGTGCTCCGAAATCAGGAACCGCGCAAAGGCATGCATCGCCGCCAGCCTTGCATTGCGGGTCGCAACTGCCACGCTCGACCTCAAGTGATGTGAGAAAGCTGCCCATCCTGTCGGTATTGATGTCGGAGACCGCTTCTTCTTTCAAGAATATCTTCCCGCTCTCCCGCGGCATGAGCCCGTGGCATGCTTCGGCCCAATGCTGTGGATTGATGTTTCTTCATGCCACAACCTCGCTGACGAGACCGCCGAAAGCCCCTTCAAAGCGGTCGGTGGCGATCTCTCGCAGCTTTGGAAGGTAGTGCATTGATTTTTCGTGGAATGGGGACCCTGTTTAAAGGGTGATTTTCGTCCAAACGGGACCCCTTAACGATGGGGTCATCAAGATGCCTCCGGCTTGATCGGAGGCATTTGTGTTTTGGATGTTGGTTTTAGAGACGATTGCAAAGATACGTCGGCTGTCGCTGGTCCAGGGGAAGTCGATCAAAGCGATCTGCCGTGAGCTGAAGATCTCGCGCAAGGTGGTGCGCAAGGTCCTGCGTTCTGAGGAGACGCAGTTCCGCTACGAGCGCAAGCACCAGCCCTATCCCCGCATGGGAGCTCGGCGTGAGACGCGGGACCGGCTGCTGTCGGCGAATGCGGCCAAGCCGCAGCGGGAGCGGCTGCCGGTCGCTTCGACGGCTTCCATTGCATTCCCCCGTCGGTGTCGAAGACCTGCACGGTGCGCTTCGACAACAACAAATACTCGGTGCTGTCGAGTGCCGTCGGTCGGCCCATCGAGATCCATGCTTATGTCGATCGGATCGCATCCGCCAGAGGATGGCGTGGTCGTGGGAGAACACGTTCGCTCCTTTGGCCGCAACGAGGTCGCCTACGATCCCTGGCACACGGCGCGCGCCGTTCCTTGGCTGGGTCGTGCGGTCGGCAATGGAGAAGGTGCGGCGCAGCTCAAGGCGGTTGATGACGTCGACCGGCAGATGGTGTTGATCCTCACCTGGGTGCTGACCGACGGATTGAGCGCGGTCGAGGCCGCCTGTCAGGAAGCCATCGAGCACGGTGCATCGTCGGCGCCGGTGATCCTCAACATCCTGGCCCGCAGCCGCGATCCGGCGCCGGGCACGATCCTTTCCATTCCCCAAGCGCTGAAGCTAGCTCACGAGCGGTCGCCGACTGCACCCGCTATGACAGTCTCAGGAGGACAAACAGCCATGGAACGCACCGAGGTACTGGAACTGATGGGAGCGCTGAAGCTCTACGGAATGCGCAGAGCCTATGACGAGATCATGGGCGCGTCGCCATCAAGCGACGGCACGAGCCGCCCAGGATTGTCGGTGATCTCTTGCAGGCCGAGATATCGGAGAAGCAGGCCCGCTCCATCAAATACCAGTTCGCTGTCGCCAAGTTGCCGCTGGCCAAGGACATCGACGACTTCGACTTCGCCGACACGCCGGTCACCCCCTGATGCGCGATCTCGCCCGGCCGCGCCTTCGTCGCCGATCAGCGCAACATCGTCCTGGTCGGCCGCCTTCACGGGTCACCCAACTCGCGCGGAAGGTCGACCGCATTGCGACGGGCGCGTGTCGACTTCCCAACAATGTCAGACAGGAGACGCAACGCTATCGGAGCGATCGCATTGCCCGAAACGATTTTCCCAGTTGGCACGACAATTGCGGTCCTATGCGCAAAAGCAAACTAGACCTGAGAGCCGCACCGCATGAATGTAGCCTCCCAATATCTGCCGCTTGTGGCGCATCACGAAGCCGGGCACGCGGTGGCCGCCATCGTTTTGCACCGTCAGACGTTCGACGACGACCGTGAACTCCCTGCTTTCTCAAGTGTTAGTATTTACCCCGACGTCGGTGACGGAGAGTGCGGTGGTGTTGTCGAAGGCGCGGGTTTTTATTCAGCGCAAGGATTCACCTCGAAGCGAAAGCCGATTTTCGAGGACGATATGGATCGATGTTTGGAACGCGATGATGCGATCCGGGAGATAGTTGCGTGTCTGGCAGGTCCTTTTGCAGAATCCGCATTCGAAGGCTATCTGGACCCGCGCGATATGGCGATGAATGCGTCCGATGGGAATGAGGGGAGCAGCGACTACGCGGATGCCAAGC
>NZ_RZRO01000148.1:0-10712 GCF_003997975.1 Mesorhizobium sp. M7A.F.Ca.US.005.03.1.1 | reverse complement strand
ATCCTGAGCCGTGGCTCGGCGGGCAGCGCCGGCATCCACCGCCGCAGCGTCAGGTACCAGCTTCTCGTCGTCCGTTGCTTGAAGTCCGGCCGAGCGCACAGACAGCTTCCGGCGCGACCAGCGGGCGAAGATGTTATCATTGCCGCCGCTCATTCCTTGTCTCCAGTCCCGGAAGGCCAATTGCGCCCCGCATCAAGCTTTGCCCGATCGCGCTTGCGCTTGACGAACGGCCGCTCGACATGGTGGGCTTCAACGAAGGCGGCAAGCTGCTGCTGGATCTCGGACGGCATCGGAACCGCCTCGATGATGTCGGTGCCGGACTCCGTCAGCGACTCGGCGTCCGAGGGATCGGCGGTTACCAATTGCAGCAGGACCCCGGGAGGCGCATTCGTGTGCCGGAGCGATACCCACAGGCTCGGCTGCTGAGAACGTAAGTTCTCCCGGTACATCGTCGTGTCCGCTCCGAAGAACTCGATGTCCGCCGCTCCCGCATAATAGCGGGTTACTGTTGCGGTTTCATCGAGCGCCGTCCAAGCTGCGGCTACCGGAACGCCGACGAGCACCGCAACGGGCATCCAGGCATGATCGACCCACGGGTTCTGCAGAGTCCGTCGCTCGACGACGACACCGACTTGAGTTGTTTCCCGAACCAATTCGGAATCCTGACTGTCCACAATGCCTAACTTGCGGGTGTGGCGGCTCGAAGCGGCAGGCCGGCGATTAGGTTCTGCGGCTTCATGCGAACCATGCGGTCGGATGTCATCGCCATGATCAACCAGATCGGCCGCGCACCCACTTCCGGCCTAACTTCGTCGAATTCGGAGAAGTCGAGCCGAAACAAAGCTATAATGCGCTTTGCCGCCTCAGGGTCAAGGTCCTCGCCTGTCCACAGCGCATTGCCGATACGCGTCGCCTCCGCGTCCAGACCGACGAACCATGCCCAATCGTCGTCCTCGGTCCGCTCGACCGGCTCAACCCTCACCTCAATGGCCAGCAGATGGCGTATCCAGGCCTCGATCGCGGCGGCAAGGCCGCGCCGCGCCGGACTGTCGACGTCGCCGAGGCCAAGCACCATGTCAAAGGCATCGCTCCTGCCGAAATAGCTGCAGGCATTCTTCTCCTGGAGAATCTGCAGCTCGGTGACGGCAGGCCCTCCGAGCATGTTCAGGAGAGGCGAGGCGTGACGGTTCTGCTCGTGGACTTCAATGGTTTCCGCATCTGCAAGCAGCAGCGCACCTTCATGGAGGGTCACTCGCTGGGCACGGTAAAACAGCTCGGCCGCACGCAGCACGAAGGGATCGTCGTCGCCGTCAAGCGCATTGCGCAGCACCAGTTGCGCAAGCTGGTTCATGAACAGGGGCGGAATGTCGGCAGCCGAGCCGCGCGCGAGTTCGAGATAGCAGGCTTCGAGGGACGGCGCTGCCAAAAGGCGATTGCGAAAGGCAATCATGAACTCCCAGTTTTCCCGAGCATCCGGGTCGTCGATCGCGGCGATCTCCTCGTTCCCGACCGGCCGGCGCGGATCGTGCATCAGCAACTCGTGATGCAGCCGCAACTCCGCCGCGCACGCATCTTCCGGCGGCAGAAGCTCAGGGCGAGCCAAATAAGCTTTGAGGAACGGATCAGTCACCATCAACCGGCCTGCCTTGTCGCGATCGAGCAGATGGTGGCCCGAAGAAATCCAGAAATCTATCATTTGTGCCTACCCGCCAGCACCACGATGTCGACTTCTTCCATCGCACCCTCTTCTCCCTCGACCTCGATGATGCGGAATGCGGCCGCCGGATCAAGGCGGCTCACCTTCCGGTGCAGGGTGCGGAACGATTCACGGATGCCCGCCTCCTCGCCAGCGCGGTGCAGCGCAACAAGGGTGTTCGGCGGATGACTGCACAGGGACTGCGCGAAGGCGATTTCCTCCTCGGCGGCCGCGCGCGCGACCGCCATCCCGGGCGCTCCGCAACGGGCGACAAGCTGCTCGGCCAGTCTTTCGGTCGCAGCCGCGACTTCTTCCGCGGTGGCCTTCGTCACGATGACGAGGGTGGACCAGCCGAAGCTCTCAACACCCATGAAGCCGGCGCGGAAGGCTTGTCGTTCTTTGCCGGAGAGGCTTTCGATATCGGCGGCGAAGAACCGGAAAGTCCCCGTGACGGCCCACTCGCCGGGTTCCGCGGCGTGGGAATAGACGAAGCCATCCGACGGATCTAGGCGGATCGTGCGCAGTAGCTTTAGAGCCATGGCACACCCGTAGCGGGATCGAGCCACGAAGGTGAGCCAAGAGCTTCCACCAAACTCCGCCTTTCGGAGGCTCCCCGGCAAGGCTTCCCCGGAAGCAGCAGATCGCCATTGTCAGCGATCCGAACGTCCTGGCCTCGGTGTGAGGAGCGGTGCAGCCATTGGCTGGCGAGCGATGCGAAGCCGGTTTCGCCCCATTCGTGGAACTCGTTCATCAGGTGACGGGAGAAGCTGGCGATGATCTCACCAGGATCGGGGGCTTCGGAGCCCAATTCGTCAAGCGCGCCGAGTAGCGGCCGCTCGCCAGGTTCGTAAGCGCGCACGGCCGCGATGCGGATCATGGCAGAAAAGACGAGCCAGGCCGGCGTCTCCTCGTCGCGAGCTCCCTCAGGCCAGCCCAGGCGTCCGCCGCCAACGAGAGCGCCGTCGATGCGGATCGCGTCCGGCCAGTCGAAGGTGACCGGCATTTCAGGCGGTGCACGCGCTGCAAGCGCGTCGGCCAGAGCGTTCATTCCGGCATAGATGGCAAGGCGGGCCTGCGCCAACGATTGTTCAGGCTCCAGGACGACCGCGAACTCGGCCAGATCATAGCGCCGTACCCAGACCAGCGTCCCTGCACCCTGCTCGCCGGCAATGGCGCGGGCGTGCTCGAAGGCATCGCCGGCTTCTCTCAAGACAGTGAGGCTGTAGAGCGGGGGCAGATCGAGGGCGCGGTCGGTGACCGAAGCACGCTGGGACATGATGCCGATCCATTTTTGATGACGGCGGCCTAATTCTCCAATAATGTATATACTGTCTCTACAGTAAAGGCGCTACCGCAGCGGGCGGTGTCGCGTAGCCGGGAGGCGCAATGAGCCTGGACAAACCGCGCACGGTCTTCATCTGCTCCTGCGAGCGCAGCATGCCTGGTTTTGGCGACAGCGTGCGCCGCGGATGCAAAGACGCTCAGGTGCAATCGGGCGATCAGCTGTGCGGCGCCGAAATCGAGCGTATCCGCAACAGATTGAGCGAGGGGGGAGCCATCACCATAGCCTGCACACAGCAGGCGCCGCTTTTCCGCGAAGTCGCTGAGGAAATCGGCTTTGCGGGTGACCTCGATTTCGTGAACATCCGCGAGGCGGCAGGCTGGTCGGCAGAGGCCGCATCCGCCGGGCCGAAGGCGGCGGCACTCGTCGCGATGGTGGCCGAACCGACCTCGCCGCCCGCCCTCGTCACGCTTCGAAGCAATGGCGTGGTGCTGGTTTATGGCCGCGACCAGGCGGCAATGGAGGTCGCCTGCCAGCTTGCCGGGGATCTGGACGTGACCGTCCTGCTGACGCGACCCGCGGAGGTTACACCCAACCGCGTGTGGGATTTCCCCGTCGTGCGGGGCAGGATCCGCAATGCACAAGGCCATCTGGGTGCCTTCGAGCTGATCGTTGATGATTTCGCCTTGCCAGTTCCCTCTTCGCGCGACCGCCTGCGCTTTGGTGCGGCTCGTGACGGCGCAATCTCTAAAGCAGACATCGTGATCGACCTCTCCGGCGGCGTTCCGCTATTTCCGGCTCACGACCTGCGCGCGGGCTACCTCAAAGCGGATTCCGCCGACCGGGCCGCGGTAACGGCCGTGATCGCCAAGGCTGCTGGCCTCGTCGGCGAATTTGACAAGCCGCGCTACATCGATTTTTCCGCCGATCTGTGCGCTCATTCACGCTCCCGCATCATCGGTTGCACGCGTTGCCTGGATCTGTGCCCTACCGGTGCGATTGCCTCGGCCGGCGACCACGTGATCGTCGACGCAGAAATCTGCGCCGGTTGCGGCAATTGCGCGGCCGCCTGTCCGACCGGTGCAGCCGCATATGCCGTTCCGGATGCGCAAACCCTGCTTCGGCGGCTGCGTTCGCTCCTGGTCACATATCGAGAGGCGGGTGGCAGGGATCCGGTCGTTCTGTTCCATGACGGCTATCACGGCGAGCCGCTGATTGACGCGCTCGCGCGGTTCGGCCCAGGCCTGCCTGCGAATGTACTGCCAGTCGCCGTGAACGAGATAACGCAATTGGGAATAGAGGCGTGGATAGCGCCGGTGGCATGGGGCGCGGCGGCGGTGATGGCGCTCGCCTCCGCGAAGCCCAAGCACGAGCTCACCGGCTTGGCCCGCAACGTCACCATCGCCAATCTGCTCGCACGATCGCTCGGCTACGGGTCGGAACTCTGCGGCCTGATCGAAACCGACGATCCGGACATGCTGAGGTTGGCGCTCGACCGTGTGCAACCGGGCTCCAGCACGCCGACGCCGGCGACCTTCCTGCCCCTGGGGGACAAGCGCAGCCTGTTGCGAAACAGCATGATCGAACTGCATCGCGCCGCGCCGACGCCAGTCGAGCGCGTAGTGCTCCCAGCGGCAGCGCCGTTCGGCGGGCTCGATATCAATGTCGAGGGCTGCACGCTCTGCCTCTCCTGCGTGTCGGCGTGCCCAACGGGTGCGCTCTCCGACAGCGAGCAACAGCCTGCATTGTACTTTTCCGAAAGTGCCTGCGTCCAATGCGGGCTCTGCGCTGCGACTTGTCCGGAGAAGGTGATCCGTCTCGCCCCGCGGATTGATTTCCCGGCATGGAGCGCGCCACGTCGGGTCGTCAAGGAAGAACAGCCCTACGAGTGTATCCGCTGCGGCAACCCGTTCGGGACCCGCAGTACGATTGAGCGGATCGTCGCCAAGCTGGAAGGCAGGCACTGGATGTTCTCGGGCGAAAACGCGCGGCGGCTGGAACTGGTGCGGATGTGCGACAATTGCCGCGTCGATGCCGCCATGAGCGAAGACCTCGATCCCTATGCCGGTCCTGGCCGGCCGGCCCCGCGAACGACAGAGGATTATCTCCGGGACCGGAACTCGGAAACCAAACGGGTCTAAACTCAGTTGCTGCGGGTCTCGGCCTGTAGGAATCGTATCAGCGCCGCCCGATGCTCGGGGTCGCGAATGGTCTGCTCGGGCATCTTGGTGCCCGGCGTGTATCTGCTCGGGCCAAGCTCGAACAGCTTCGATACCGTTTCGGGCGTCCAGACGATGTCCATCTCCCTGAAAGCGGGCGAGTATCGGTAGCCAGGCACGGATGCGATCCTGCGGCCGAAGATGCCGTGAAGCGTGGGGCCGGCGCGATCGCCCTCGTGGGGATCGAGCGTGTGGCATGCGACGCAGGCGCGGAACACCTCCGCGTCCGGATTGCCGGCATATTCGGCCATCGGATCGGTCGAACCCTCGATCTTGGTTCCGAGCCGTTGCCCGGCCTCGACATTCCATTCTCCCACCACTTGATCCCCGCCGCCGCTCAAAAGCGTCTTTCCGTCAGGCGAGAAGGCGAGAGCCCAAACCGGCACGCCCGCGGTGCTAAATGTGCGAACGGGCTGCAGGCTTTTGACGTCGAGCAGCACAATTTCACCTTTGATCGACGAGGCGGCGATGTATCGTTCATTCGCCGTGACGGCGAGCGCGGTGATCGGACTTGACGAAGCTGCAACTTCGGCCAGGATTGTCCCGCCTCGGTTCAGTTCACTCAGCTTGCCGTCCGCGCCCCCGACGAACACGCGATCGCTCCTCGTCGCCACCAGCGTGCTCAGCGGTGCAGGCATCGCGACCCTGACCGGAGCTCCGCCTTCGGCCGGCCAAAGCATGACTGCCGCGTCGTAGCCGGCACTTGCGAGCGTCCCGTCGGAGAGGTATGCGACCGCGTTGACGTTTCCCCTGTGGCCTTCGAGGACGCGCGGCTCCCCGCCGGAAAGCGGCCACACCCGCACACTGCCATCCCAGGAAGCCGAAGCGAGGGTGGAGCCGTCGGGCGACACTGCGAGCGACACGACCGGCGCTGAATGGCCTTGCAGGACGGCGACCGGCGTGCTTCGTCCGGCCTCCCAGACCGCAATGCGGCCGTCCGCCCCCGCGCTGGCGAAGCGGCCTTGCGGCAGGGCTGCGACCGCATCGACCTGCCCATCGTGAAACAGCAGCACCTCCCGTGCTTCGCCGGTCTTGATCGACCAGATGATCGCCTTGGCGTCGAAACCACCGGTGATCGCAGTTTGCCCATCGGCCGTCACGGCAATCGCCCGCACTGGTCCGCCGTGACCGCGGAGATCGGCACCCAGCGCGGCGACCCCGAAGAGGAACGGAGCAGTTGCCATCAGACACATTGCGAGCGTCGTCTTCATTGCGCACCAGGCCGTTCCGTGCTCCCTTGGCGCAGCGCCGCCGTTGCGGGCATCAAGCTTGCTGGATCGGCCATATTGTTCAAACCGTTCGAGGCAATCATATGACCCAGAATATGGAAACCGATCCCTTCAACGTCTCCATGCGCAAGTTCCTCAAGCAGGTCGGCGTGACTTCGCAGCAGGCAATCGAGAAAGCCGTGGCGGAGAAGGGCCTGAAAGGACAGGGCCGACTGACCGTGAGGGCCCTCGTCACGTCTGAGCCAGCAGGCCTGCACCATGTCGTGGAGGGCGAGATCGATCTGGGGTGAGCAGCGACCGAGGTCGGGTTCGGCTGCTACTTCGCGAACCGGATCCGCCCGGCCGGCGATGGATCATACCCGGCAAGCTCGGCGGCGCGGCTGGCGAAGGTGTCTTGCTGCAGCAAACGCAGCAACGCCTGGATCGGTTGCTGAAAGTAGGTCCGCTGCCGCATCAGCAGGTCGAAGCTTTCCCAGGCCAGTGACACGAAATCGAGGCCGGCGGCGCAGGCGGCGGCGCGGGTGGCGATTCCGCAATCGGCCCGTCCGGTGCGCACGGCGGCTGCAAGCTCGGGACCGGTAAGGCAGGGGGGCTCCAGTCGGTTGACCTCGCCGTGGCTCGCGCCGGCATCCGTCAGCAACAAAGCGAGCAGCATGTCCGCGCCTGCGCCGCGTTGACGGACCGCAATGCGCGCGCCGGTCGCAAGTACGTCGGTCAACTTGTTGAGCGATTTCGGATTGCCTGGCGCCAGCAGCAGGCCCTGCTCGCGGCGGGCGAATCCGACCAGCACCGCATCGTACAGCCGCGGCCTCGTCGCAATCGCGGCGACATTCGGGTCCGGGTCGTCGCTGTGGAAATGGATCGCGGCGACAGACACCTCGCCGCGCAGCAGGCGTGTCACGCCGGCTTCCGTGCCTTCTGTCAGAAAGGCCAGGCCGGAGCCCGACTGACGCAGGCTCCATTCGAGCAGATCATCCTGGCTGCCACCGACGATCGGCGGCGGGTCGGATTGAATCATTCCTCCGGGCCGGACCAGTCCCGACATGACCCAATGGTCGAGTTCATGTCGGGGAAACAGCCATTTGCCGGCCACCTTGCTGCAGGGGAGGCGCTGCTGCGCAATCAGTTCGTAAAGCTTGCGTTCGCCAATGCGCAGATAGTCGGCGGCTTCAGATGTCGTCAGAAATTCCATCCTGCATTGATATGCATATTTCTGTGCCGGTTCAAGAATTTGACTCTGGCGGAAGAGTTGCAGGACATTGGCGCTGGACAGGATTGCGAGGAGCAATGTCGGAAGGGCTGGGCGCATGGCAACTGATCGCGAGCGGTGACGCGACGCTGTTTGCCATCGTGCGCCTGTCGCTCGCGGTCAGCCTTTCGGCTGTCGCGATTGCCATGGTCGCCGGCCTGCCGCTTGGCGCAATTATCGCGCTCTCGCGCTTTCCAGGTCGTTCGGCGATCGTCGTGGTGCTGAACGGTTTCATGGGCCTGCCGCCGGTGGTGGTCGGGCTGACCGTCTATCTGCTGCTATCGCGATCCGGGCCGCTGGGCGAGTTCGGTCTTTTGTTCACGCCCGCCGCCATGGTCTGCGCGCAGGCGCTGCTGGTGTTGCCCATCATCGCCGCTCTGACCCGCCAGACGGTCGAGGATCTGTGGCGCGAATATCGCGAGGAACTGAACGCGATGGAGGTCGGGCCGGTGGGCCTGGTCGCGACGCTTTTGTGGGACGGCCGCTTCAGCCTCGTCACTGCTCTGCTCGCGGGCTTCGGCAGGGCGGCGGCCGAGGTTGGCACCGTCATGATCGTCGGCGGCAACATCGATGGCTTCACCCGCACCATGACGACGGCAATCGCACTTGAAACTTCAAAGGGAAATCTGCCGCTCGCCATCGGACTCGGCCTGATTCTGATTTTTCTTATCCTGCTGATCAACGCGGCCGCCTGGGGCGTGCGGGTGTGGTCCGAGCAACGGGCGGGCTAGGGGATGCGGGCCGCTCAGAGCGATCTTCCACTTGTCTTCGATGACGTGTCGCTTATCGCTGGCGCGACGACCATACTCCAGCGGGTGAACCTGACGATCGGGCCACATGCGCCGACGGTGATCGTCGGCCCAAACGGGTCGGGCAAGACCTCCCTGTTGCGGCTTTGCATGGGGCTTACTGTACCTTCGGCCGGAACCCTGACTTGGGGCGGTCGGACCCTCTCCCCGAAGACGCGGCGTGCGATCCTGTTCCAGAAGCCTGTGATGCTGCGGCGCTCGGTGGCCGCGAATGTCGCCTACGGCCTGGCTACGGCCGGCTGTCCGCGTCGGCTTCGCGCGGCGCGCACGGAGGAACTGCTCGACCGCGTGGGTCTTCTCGATCTGGCGGCACGTCCGGCACGGCATTTGTCAGGCGGGGAGCAGCAGCGGCTGGCGCTCGCTCGCGCACTGGCGCGCCAGCCCGAGATCCTGCTGCTCGACGAGCCGACAGCCAGCCTCGATCCGGCGGCGACGCGTTTTGTTGAGCAGATCATCATCACGGCTGCCCAATCGGGCACGAAGATCATCATGGCCTCGCACCATCTCGGCCAAGTGCGCAGGATCGCTGGAGACGTCGTCTTTCTTGTCCGGGGGCGTGTTTGCGAGCATGCCGTTGCCGGCGATTTTCTGGATCGTCCCGCGACTCGGCAAGCGGCTGCCTTCGTGCGCGGCGAACTCGTGCTTTAATCAACCGGACGGAGATTGAGATGCTGACCCGCCGAATGTTGTGTGCGCTTGTGGTGCTTCTGATGCTCGCGAGCGGCGCGCCTGCCCAGGAGCAGTCGATAGTTGTGGCGTCAACGACCTCGACGCAGGATTCTGGGCTGTTTGACCACATCCTGCCGCTGTTCGAGAAGAAGACCGGCATCGGCGTGAAGGTTGTTGCTCAGGGCACCGGTCAGGCGCTCGACACCGGTCGGCGCGGCGATGCCGATGTGGTCTTTGTCCATGCCAAGGCGCAGGAGGAGAAGTTCATCGAGGAAGGGTTCGGGGTGAAGCGCTTCGACGTGATGTACAACGACTTCGTCCTCGTGGGGCCCAAGAGCGACCCAGCAGGCGTCAGCGGGACCAAGGATATCGCAGCCGCGCTGATCGCCATCGAAGCCAAGAAAGCGGCCTTCGTATCGCGCGGCGACAGGTCTGGCACCCACTCGGCCGAATTGAGTCTGTGGAAAACGGCCGGCATCGACATCGAGGCGGCCAAGGGCACCTGGTACAAGGAGATCGGCCAGGGCATGGGAGCGGCGCTCAACGCCGCGGCCGCCATGAACGCTTATACGCTTTCCGATCGTGGTACCTGGCTGTCATTCAAGAATCGGGGCGAGTTGGGCATTGCCGTCGAGGGTGACAAGCGGCTGTTCAACCAGTATGGCGTCATGCTGGTGAATCCGCGGAAGCATCCAAGTGTCAAAGCGGAGGCCGGCCAGCGCTTCATCAATTGGCTGATCTCTGCGGAGGGGCAGAAGGCGATCAGCGAGTACAAAATCGACGGCCAACAGCTCTTCTTCCCAAACGCGCAGCACGAGCGTTCCTGAAGCTTGTTGCAAACCGGCTCGGGTCTGCTTCACTATCGGGCCATGACGAGAACACTTTCTCCGACAGGCGCGCTCACCACCCTTGACAAGGCGCTCGCAGGGCTGCTCGACGGTGTGATGCCCGTCGCCACCTGCCTGGTTCCGCTCGATGAGGCTCTTGGGCGCGTGGCTGCCGGGATGCCGGCTGTCGTGCCGGCGCAGCCTGCGCGCGATATCGCTGCCATCGACGGCTGGGCGTGTCGCGCCTTTGATCTCGTGGGAGCGTCGGCCTATTCGCCAGTAGCATTGCCGACCCCGCCCCTCTGGGTGGAGACGGGCGATGCCATGCCTGGAAATCGTGACTGTGTGCTGCAGGCCGGTCTTATCGATTGCGATGGACCGGTGATCCAGGCGGCATCTGAAGCCGCGCCTGGCCAGGGTGTGCGCCGGATGGGCGAGGACATGGCGGCGAACCGCCCGCCAACATTTGAAGGAAAGACAATCGGCGTCGCTGACCTGCTGGTCGCTCGCAAAGTGGGATTGAGCCAACTTGCCGTACGGATTCCGTGCGTGCGTGCGATCGACGTCTCTGCCGAGAGCCACGAGACATTCTCCCTGCGGCTCGTGGTCGAGAGCCTGGGTGCCTCTGGAGCTTCGATTGCCGAAATAGAGGCCGTCGAGCGTGACGCGACAGCGATCGCTGCCGCTCTTGATGGCGAGTCCTGCGATTTGCTGCTCCTGATCGGCGGGACT
>NZ_RZRO01000147.1:0-10918 GCF_003997975.1 Mesorhizobium sp. M7A.F.Ca.US.005.03.1.1 | reverse complement strand
CGGCGTACCGTGGCCGAGATCATCGCACCCCGCCTCTACAACACGATGTTCCTTGCAGCGGTGACGGCGCTGATAGCCGTTCCCCTGGCCTTGGGGCTTGGCATTCTGGCTGCGCTGTACCGCAACGGCTGGTTCGACCGGCTGGTGAATGTCGCGACACTGACAACCATTTCATTCCCGGAATTTTTCGTCGCTTATATGCTCGCCTACCTGGTGATCTCGCGCGACACGTTCATCGGATCCGATTTCGCTCAAACGCTGCCTCATTGGCTCACTGTCTCGCTGAACTGGGCGCTCAATGCGGTTCCCAAATTTCCGACATTGTCGAATGTGAACGATCAGACGCCATTTTGGGAGCATCTCTGGAAAGTCGCCCTGCCGGCAATCACCCTTACACTTGTAATCGTGGCCCACATGATGCGCATGACCCGAGCGGCCATCATCAACATGCTGTCAAGCCCCTACATCGATATGGCGCGCCTCAAGGGAATGTCCCCGATGGTGATCGTGCTGAGGCATGCCCTGCCCAATGCCTGGGCTCCGATCGTCACTGTGGTCGCGTTCAATCTGGCGTATCTCATCGTCGGAGTGGTCGTGGTCGAGGTCGTGTTCGTTTACCCCGGTATCGGCCAGCTGATGGTTGACGCGGTAAAATCCAGGGATGTTCCGGTTGTCCAGGCCTGCGCCCTGATTTTCGCCGCGACTTACATCCTTCTCAACCTGCTAGCCGACATTATTTCCATCGCCACCAATCCCAGGCTCTTGCACCCACGATGACCAGATCCGAATCTGTCGCGGAGCTTCAGAGGCTGAGGCGCTCGCGTGCCACCCGGGCGAAAACAGCGCTGAAGAAGGCACCGTTCAGCGCGTGGTTCGGCATCGTTGTGATCCTCGGCTACGTCTTTGTTGCGGTCTTCGCGCACTGGATAGCCCCATATGGCGAGACGCAGGTTTTCAGCGAAGCCTTCGCGCCGTGGAGCCAGGAGTTCAAACTGGGAACCGATCAGCTCGGCCGCGACATGCTCACCCGCTTGATCTACGGTGCGCGCAACACAATCGCTATCGCGGTCGCGACCACGTTGCTGTCCTTCGCGGTCGGCGTCTCGCTCGGCCTTCTTGCCGCATTGTACAGGGGGTGGCTCGACCAGATCTTGTCACGTGCGGTGGACGTGCTGATGTCAATCCCGAGTCTGATCTTCGCGCTGGTGCTGCTGACGATCTTCGGCTCTTCGATCACGAGCCTGATTGTCATCATTGCGCTTCTCGATTCCACCCGGGTCTTTCGGCTTTCTCGCGCCGTCGGGCTTAACGTGGCGGTGATGGAATATGTCGAGGTGGCACGATTACGCGGCGAGGGACCAAAATGGATCATCGCCAAGGAAATCCTTCCCAATGTCATGCCGCCACTGGTCGCCGAGTTCGGCTTGCGATTCTGCTTCGTGTTCCTGACAGTCGCGGCGCTGTCGTTTCTCGGCGTCGGTATTCAGCCGCCGACGGCCGATTGGGGATCAATGGTGCGCGAGAACGCGACCCTGATCACCTACGGCGACGTCACCCCGCTACTTCCGGCCGGCGCGATTGCTCTCCTTACCGTGTCCGTGAATTTCGTTGTGGACTGGTTCCTGCACGCAACAAGCGGGTTGCGGGATGAAAAGTAGCGGTCCAGGCTCACGCGAAAAAGGCAAGGATCTACTTCAAATCCGCAATCTGCATGTGGAGGGGTTCTCGGACGAGCGCTGGCATCCGATTGTCCGCGGGATCGATCTGACGCTGAAGCGGGGCGAGGTTCTTGGCCTGATCGGCGAATCAGGCGCCGGCAAGTCCACCATTGGCCTTGCCGCAATGGGTTATGCCAAGCCGGGCTGCCGGATCATGCAAGGCTCGGTCCTGTTCGACGGGATTGATCTTCTGGCAGTCAATGAAAAAGGGCGCCGTCGCCTCAGGGGCTCCCGCATTGCCTATGTCGCACAAAGCGCGGCTGCCTCTTTCAATCCGGCACATCGGCTCTTGGAACAAACCGTCGAAACAGCGGTGGCGCATGGAATTGCCGGCCGGGAAGAGGCGAACCGGAGCGCCGTCGATCTTTATCGACGCCTTCAACTCCCAGAACCGGAGACCATAGGCTTTCGCTATCCTCATCAGGTCTCCGGCGGGCAGTTGCAACGGGCAATGACAGCGATGGCAATGGCTTGTCGTCCGGACCTCATAATATTCGACGAGCCAACAACCGCGCTCGACGTGACCACGCAGGTTGAAGTTCTAGCTTCCATTCGCAACATCGTGGAGGAATTCAACACCGCTGCAATCTACGTGACGCATGACCTGGCGGTGGTGGCGCAAATGGCGGATCGTATCATGGTTCTGCGCCACGGACGCACCGTAGAGGAGGCTGATACACGCCAGATGCTGGCCTCGCCCAGCCAGGAATATACCAAAACGCTCTGGGCCGTACGCAAGCTCGCCAAGCCCGAAGTTCCAGCCGATGACTATCTGCTGACGATAGACAACGTTACCGCGGCCTATGCAGGAAAGGTCAAGGTGCTCCAGGATGTCTCCATCAAGGTCCCGCGCGGAAGAACCGTGGCCGTGGTCGGCGAATCCGGTTCGGGCAAATCGACGCTCGCGCGAGTCGTCACCGGTCTCTTGCCGCCAATTTCAGGTTTGATTTCTTTTGCCGGGCAGCCCCTTTCCACGAGCCTGAAGACGCGGCCGAAGGAGGTCCTGCGCCGCATGCAGATGATTTACCAAATGCCCGACAACGCCCTGAATCCGCGCCAGACGGTCGAAGAAATCATAGCTCGGCCGCTCGAATTCTACCTCGGCCTAAAGGGCGCGCAGAAGGATCGCCGGATCTGCGAACTTATGCACATGGTCGAGATGAGCGAGGATTTTCTGGAACGCCTGCCTGGCGAGCTATCGGGCGGCCAAAAGCAACGCGTCTGCATTGCCCGGGCGTTGGCAGCCGATCCAGAGCTTATCATCTGTGACGAGATCACGTCCGCGCTCGACCAGATCGTCCAAGAGGAAATCCTCAAGCTTCTCATGCGCCTGCAGCGTGAACTCGAAATGAGCTACATCTTCATTACCCACGACATTGCTACCGTAAGAGCGATAGCCGACCAAATCGTTGTCATGCACCAGGGCAAAGTCGTTGAACAGGGACTGAAGAGCCAAGTTCTCACACCTCCCCATGCCGCTTACACCGAACGGCTTTTGTCGTCCGTACCGGAAATGGATCCGGACTGGCTTACAAGGCTGCTGGCCGGCCGGAAAGTCTGAGAGGGGGACCCCGTCCACCTAGGCCCCTGGCATCCTTCCACGTGCTTTGAAGGGCATGATCGTGCTCCGCTTCAATCGGGCTGGCCAGCCCGACAAACGGAGCCAACCATTTCACCGTTTCGTCGCTAAGAAAGCTGGCGACCCAGGAGATCTCGGTATTAGCTCACGAACGGCAGCTTCTGTTTGCTTAAAAGAAGCGCTCTGAGGCACATCGGAGCTACGACGCAGTCCCTGTGATGTCTGCTTTTTGGAAGCGGCTGCTAATCTCTCAATGACCAAGATTGGGCAGCAAAGCTGCCAAGGGGTGTAAGATAAATGCAGCCAGCGAATGGGTGGCCTAGCTTCTTGACTCAATTTGGGCGAACCGCCTCGTAACCAGTTAATAAATAACGTCGGGTTAGTCGCACTGTCTGCAATCCGGGTGGCGAACGAGGATCAAGGAAGGAACAAGGGGGCCGTGCCCAAGTTCGGCATGTACCACCGCCGCCGATGAACGCGCAGCAACAACCGAGGCACGGGATCATGACCGTTCAGATTCGACTTTCCGAGATCGACCACGCCAGGCGCGAAGATCATGGCGACGGTGCCTGGAGCATCGCACCGGACCTGGGTTATTTGCGGCTGGCAATCGTCAATGTCGTGTTCTTCGGCGCACCGCGCAGCGGAGATCGGAACTGGGTGCTAATAGATACGGGGTTGCCGACGTCGAGAAGCAGTATTCTTGCGGTCGCGGAAAAGCGGTTTGGCACCAACGCACGGCCTGCCGCGGTTATCCTGACACACGGCCATTTTGACCATGTGGGAACGGTTCTGGACCTCGCGAATAGGTGGGAGGTGCCCGTCTTCGCGCATCGACTCGAGCGACCCTATTTGGACGGAACTGAATCTTATCCGCCACCGGATCCCTGGGTCGGGGGCGGACTGATGGCGCTGCTTTCGCCGCTCTTTCCACGCGGGCCGATCGATCTTGGCAACCGATTGGAACTCTTGCCCGCCGACGGATCGGTCCCCGGAATGCCCGGATGGCAATGGCTGCACACACCCGGGCACGCCCCTGGTCACATTTCGCTCTGGCGCGAGGAAGACCGCTCGCTGATCGTAGGGGACGCTTTCATCACCACCGGTCAGGAGTCGGTCTATGAGGTCGCCGTCCAGGATCTCGAGATGCACGGTCCGCCGCGCTACTTCACGCCGGACTGGGATGCGGCGGAAAGATCTGTGAAGCGTCTGGCTGACCTGAACCCTCAGATGGTCATCACTGGACACGGTGCGGCTGCCGCTGGAGTGGGCATGCGTAAAGCTCTTGACAGTCTGGCTGAGCGCTTCACGGTGTTCGCCGTCCCGCCGAAATCAAAATTCGTACGCGAGCCAGCGACGGCTGCAAATAGCTGAGGTAACCGAGCCGCCGTCGTTGTGAATATGGTCACGTTGAACAACTCCATCTCTCGAGCAGGTAGAGTTCCCCCCTCGGGTCGCGCCCATGTCGCCCAAACACTGACAAGCGGAACAATCCCGGGAGGCGCCAGTTAGGCGTTGCACGCTTGGGCGACTTGCGGCCAGCCCCGAAAAATCCCGCATCAGGAGCAGACGTCAGATGGAAAACGAGCACCCCGAAGGACGTGTCCTCTCCGCCGGCGCGGCGATCGGCAAGAAGTTCGGGCACTAGCCATGACTGGCGTCGATTCGCTCATGGGCCAAAACCGTGGAGCGGTCCCGGCTCCACCAGCTTGATGGGGTGATCGACTTAGCTGTGCTCCATCGCCGTGCCGCCGAATTGGAGTTTGTGCACGAGCCAGCGAGGAGGAACAAACCGGGGAAGCGCCAGTTAGGTCCTTCGTCCGGCGGAGGGCGGCACCCCGGCCACGCGCCTTGAAGTTGGTTCAGAGGAAGGCTTCAGATGAGAAGTGCCAAGAGCGCGTGCCCCAAGAACGCGTCCTCTCCAGGATTGGTGGCCGAGCAAGTGTTGTTGCCATCCAGCCCCAAGCCGGGGCGGCAACTGCTCTGGATCCCGGCAATCGCATTCTTGCCCGGTTGTGCGGGGGGTGTGCTCGACCCGCAAGGACCCATTGGCTCGGGCAACCGCACGATCCTCTTGAACTCACTGGCGGTGATGCTGGTGATCGTTGTTCCGACGCTTGTTGCGCTCTTGGCCTTCGCATGGAAATTCCGCGCCTCGAACAGCGACGCGCGCTATGACCCGGAGTTCACCTATTCGGGGCGCATCGAGTTGATCGTCTGGTCGATCCCGACGCTCACCATCCTTTTCCTTGGCGGGCTCATCTATTACGGATCGTACCAGCTCGATCCGCGCAAACCGATCCCTTCCGCGCAGCCGCCGCTCGACATCCAGGTGGTGGCGCTCGACTGGAAATGGCTGTTCCTCTATCCCGAGCAGGGCGTGGGCGCTGTCAATCAATTGGTCATCCCCGCCGGCGTTCCAGTTCATTTCAAGCTGACCTCGGCCAGCGTGATGAACACGTTCTTCGTGCCCCAGCTTGGCAGCATGGTCTACGTCATGAACGGCATGCAGACCGAGTTGCATCTGCAGGCCGACCGCGAGGGCAGCTTTTTCGGCCAGTCGGCGCACTTCAGCGGCGACGGCTTCTCGGACATGAACTTCAGCGTGAGCGCGGTTTCAGCCGATGCCTTCACCCGCTGGACGTCGTCGCTGCGTGGCGGCGGCGGCGTGCTCAACGCGAATGCCTATCGCGAGCTCGCCCGGCAAAGCACCAACGTGCCGCCGTCCACGTTCGGCCATGTTCAGCCCGGGCTGTTCGATGCCGTCGCTCAGCAGATATTGCCCCCGGGTCCGGGGCCGGCCGAAAGTGCCGCCGGCGGCGAGCCACAGGTGAGCCCAAAGGCATTGCCCGCGGCGGCGCCGCCGACGGGGCATCATCCACAGGCAGAAGGGGCGGAATGACGATGCTGGGCAAGCTCGACTCGTCGGCCATTCCCTTCGATCAACCCATCCCGCTCGTCGCGGCTCTCGGCGTCTTTCTGGCAGCGGTCGCCGTGCTTGGATGGATAACGGTGAAGGGCTACTGGCCCTATCTGTGGAACGAGTGGATAAGCTCGGTCGACCACAAGCGCATCGGCGTGATGTATATTGTGCTGGCGATGCTCATGCTTCTGCGTGGCTTCATCGATGCCATCATGATGCGCACGCAACAGGTGCTGGCGATCCACGGGCCGGGCTACCTGCCGCCGGAGCATTACGACCAGATCTTCTCCGCGCACGGCACGATTATGATCTTCTTCGCGGCGATGCCTTTCATGATCGGCCTGATGAATTTCGCCGTACCGCTGCAGCTTGGCATACGCGATGTAGCCTTTCCGACACTCAATTCCGTCAGCTTCTGGCTGACGGCTTCCGGAGCCCTGCTGGTCAACATCTCGCTTGTCATCGGTGAGTTCGCGCGCACCGGCTGGCTGCCCTATGCCCCCTTGTCGGAGACCACCTACTCGCCGGGCGTCGGTGTCGATTACTATCTGTGGTCGATCCAGATCTCCGGCGTCGGCACTCTGCTTACCGGCGTCAACCTGGTGACGACCATCCTCAAGATGCGTGCGCCTGGTATGGGCTACCTGCGAATGCCGATGTTCTGCTGGACCTCGCTCGCGTCCAACCTGCTCATCGTCGCAGCCTTCCCGATCCTCACCGCCACGCTGGCGATGCTGACGCTGGACCGCTATCTCGGCTTCCATTTCTTCACCAACGAAGCCGGCGGAAATCAGATGATGTTCGTCAACCTGATCTGGGCCTGGGGCCATCCCGAGGTCTACATTCTGGTGCTTCCCGCCTTCGGCATCTTCTCCGAGGTCTTCTCGACATTCTCGTCAAAGCCGCTGTTCGGATACCGTTCGATGGTCGCGGCCACGATGTTCATCTGCATCGTCTCGTTCATGGTCTGGCTGCATCATTTCTTCACCATGGGCGCCGGAGCAGACGTCAACGCCGCCTTCGGCATCGCCACGTCGGTCATCGCCGTCGGCACCGGGGTGAAGATCTACAACTGGCTCTTCACCATGTATGGCGGGCGCATCCGCTTCGACACGCCGATGCTTTGGGCGCTGGGCTTCGTGACCACCTTCACCGTCGGCGGCATGACCGGCGTTCTGCTTGCCGTTCCACCGGCCGACTTCGTGCTGCACAACTCCCTTTTCCTCGTCGCGCATTTCCACAACGTCATCATTTCGGGCGTGCTGTTCGGCGCGTTCGCCGGCTTCACCTACTGGTTTCCCAAGGCGTTCGGATTCCGCTTGCACGAAGGCTGGGGCAAGGCCGCATTCTGGGTCACCTTGGCCGGCTACATGCTGGTCTTCGTGCCGCTCTATATCGTCGGTCTGCTCGGCATGACGCGGCGCCTGCAGCATATCGACATGGATCTTTGGGCGCCATGGCTGGTGGTGGCCGTGTTCGGCGTGCTGGTGATGATCGCCGGGGCCGCACTGCAGATCATGCAACTCGCCGTTTCGATCCGACATCGCGACAAGCTTCGCGATGAGACAGGCGACCCATGGGACGGGCGTTCACTGGAATGGTCGACGTCTTCCCCTCCCCCCGTTTTCAACTACGCGCGGCTGCCTTACGTCGAGGATGAAGAGCCCTACTGGCGCATCAAGCAACGGGCAAGGGAGGAGAAGAGGCCCGGTGCGGAGCAAGGATACGAGCCTATCGAGATGCCGCGCAACAGCCCGACAGGCTTCGTCACCGCCTTCTTCAGCACGCTGATCGGGTTCGCGCTGATCTGGCACATATGGTGGCTGGCGATCGTCGGCTTCATCGGCGCCTACGCGACCTTCGTCGTCTTCGCCTGGCGCGATCATGGGGATTATGAGATTCCCGCCGAAGAGGTCGCGCGCATCGACGATGACCACAAGGCCGCACAGTCAGCCCGGCTGCGGCGCTGGGAGCGGCCGGCATGAGCGATCACGCGCTACCCGGCGACTTCGGCGCGGGCACCCAGGCCCGAGACCCCTATCGGCTTGGTCAGGGCGGCCGACACGGCGTGCGCTCCGCGACCGGCCACGGTGAAGGCGGCCCGGCCTCGAAATTCGTCACCGTGGCATATGGCTTCTGGATCTTTCTGCTGTCCGACATCATCATATTCTCGGCCTTCTTCGCGGCGTATGCCGTGCTTGCCAAGGCGACCGCCGGCGGACCGACCGGCAAGGATTTGTTCGAGCCCACCCGCGTTGCGGTGCAGACGGGCCTTCTGCTCACGTCGAGCTTCACCGGTGGCCTGGCGATACTCGCGACCCATCGCAGATCGATGGCTGCAACGCAGGCCTGGCTGCTCGTCACCGGATTGCTCGGGGCAGCCTTCCTGTTTCTGGAGGTACAGGAATTCGCGGCGATGATCGGCGAGCAGGCGGGGCCTTCGCGCAGCGCATTCCTATCAGCCTTCTTTGCGCTCGTTGGCTGCCACGGCACCCATGTCGGGCTGGGGCTGCTCTGGCTGGGCACAATGATGGCGCAGCTATGGGTCAAGGGTTTTCGGTCGGATATTTTGCGGCGGCTCCACTGCTTCGGGCTTTTCTGGCACGCACTCGACATCATCTGGGTCGCCATCTTCACCCTGGTCTATCTGTTGGGAGCATCGCCATGACCGACACCGAGAGCAGGCCCGGCGAGATGCAGGACCGCCGCGATTCCGCACCGGGCGAGGAACGTATAACCGAGCACGAAGTGGCTGGAGGGCTGTTGGGCTATGTGATCGGCTACGGCCTGGCCATCCTGCTCACGATCGCGTCATTCCTGGCGGCTCAAACCGATCTGATTTACCAGCCGGCGGTGATTTCGGCCCTGGTGGTGCTCGCTGTTGCGCAGATGGGTGTGCATCTAGTCTTTTTTCTGCACCTGACCACCGGGCCGGACAACACCAACAACATCCTGGCCTTGGCCTTCGGCGTGCTGATCGTTGCGCTGGTGGTCCTGGGCTCGGTTTGGATCATGGCCCACCTGAACGAGAACATGGCCGCCATGACGGCCCATCAAGCCGGAACGATGCCTTAAACCTCGCCCTGCTAGTCTTGGCTGAGGTGAATATGAAGCTGGTACATTGTACCGCCGCGGTGGAGATAAAAGGCTCGTCAGACCTCGTGCTTTGGCTGAACTGCACGTATGGCATCTAGCGCCAAGCGAACGGCATCGATGCCTGAGACGCGGGACTCGATCCGCCTGAAAATCACGCGGCCGTTTCGGTACTCCAGGCCCAACACCTTCCTGTCCCGCCATCGTGACGCCAGTGGCTTGTTGCGCAAGGTGATCGCGACGGCTTCGGGCCCAACATCAACTTTGCCGACACCCAGTTCCGACGCTGCTATCCGCAACCTGGTAAGTTCCAGCAGAACGGTCACTTCGCCAGGCATGTCACCAAAGCGGTCCTCGAGCTCCTCGCTGAATGCATCAAGGTCCAAGTCAGAACGAATACGAGAGAGCCGCGCATAGAGGCCAACACGGACAGTAGGCTCGTTTACATAGCTTTCGGGAAAAGCCCCTTTTGCAGGCACGTTGATGTTGGCAAGTTGCCTGTTGGGGTCGGCCCCTTCTCCAGCCGCCGAGACCGCCCGCTCCAGCAAGTGCTCGTAGAGGCCCACTCCGATCAGTTTCATATGCCCAGCCTGATCTTCGCCGAAGAGATCGCCGGCGCCGCGCAGGTCGAGGTCCCTTTGACTGATTGCCAGGCCGGAGCCAAGCCGATCGAGCGCAAGCATTGTCGAAAGCCGGGCCCTGGTGCCGTCGGCCAGCTCAACGCCAGGTTCCGTCAGAAGAAACGCAGCCGCTTGCATCGCTCCTCTACCGACCCGACCCCGTAGCTGGTGCAACTGCGCCAGACCGAACCGGTCCGGGCGCCAGACAATGATGGTGTTGGCTCGAGGCACATCGAGCCCACTCTCGATGATGTCGGTGCTCAACAAAATGTCGCCATCACCGTCAGCGAATCCGACCATGACTTCGTCCAGCTGCCTCCCTTTCATTTCACCGTGCGCCGTCATGACGCCGAGTTCCGGCACCAGCCTGTTCAGCTGGTCAGAGACCGGGCCAATGTCCTCGATGCGAGGAACCACGAAGAAACTCTGTCCACCCCTGTGAAATTCACGCAAGAGGGCCGCGCGCACCGATGCTGGATCGAACGCTGCCAGGATCGTGCGGACGGGACGTCTTGTGGCGGGCGGAGAGTTTAGAACGCTGACATCCTGGATGCCCGACAGCGCCGATTGCAGCGTCCGCGGTATCGGCGTGGCGCTCATGCTCAGCGTGTGAAGGCAGGGCGCCATGTTCCGCAGGGCCAGCTTCAACTTGACGCCGAACCGGTGCTCCTCGTCAATCACCAGCAGTCCAAGATTGGCGAAAGTGACGCTCCTGGACGACAAGGCCTGAGTACCCACGACGATCGTAACCTGGCCGCTCCGCAGGCCCTCCTTTGCCGCTTTTGCCTTTGCTGCCCCGACCATCCTTGACAGGTGGGCGACCTGCAGGCCCGTTCCTGCGAAACGGCGGCTGAACGTCTCATAGTGCTGTCGTGCCAACACGGTTGTCGGCGCTATGACCGCAACCTGTTTCCCGCAGAGGGCGGCGGCGGCGCAAGCACGCAAAGCCACCTCTGTCTTGCCGAAGCCAACATCACCGCAGACG
>NZ_RZRO01000146.1:0-11053 GCF_003997975.1 Mesorhizobium sp. M7A.F.Ca.US.005.03.1.1 | reverse complement strand
AGCCCTTTCGGACGCTCTTCTGCCGACGATATTGACCGCCCCAATGCGAATGTTCGCCGGTGTATTCGTAAACCTCATTGTCCGCAGCGCCGTTCAGTCTGCTTGGGTTTCCTAGAAGCTTTTCGAACTTTCTGTCTTGCGGCTCCCGACGAGATCCGGGCCCTTCTGGAGGAGGTCGGGGTGTCCGGATCCGCTGTGGTGCAACCTTGATCCAAGCATTTATGGGGGTTCGAGTCGGTAGAGCGCTACATCGTGAGACCCACTATCGAGGAAGCGTCGTTCATCTTTCGGCGACGTTCAGCATAGGGCAGCGAACTCGATTGATGCGCTATGATGGAATCCGACACTCCTCCCAGGCGGCGAAATTTGGATGAACACCGGCCTTTGACGCGACTCTCTCTTGCCGTAGGTTACGCGATTGCGGAATTGGGGAATTAACATGGCTTTCGGCGGCGCGAACGACAGAAATGATCTGCCGCGCCTTGCACGGATTGATCCGCCGCTGTTCGATCTTCTTTTCAGCGGCTGCAAGGTCGAACGCTACGCGGCGGGCCAGCATCTGTTCGTCCAGGAAGATCCAGCCGATCGTATCTACGGGGTGATGAGCGGAACGGTGGAGATCTCGATCTATTCGCCGGGAGGCCAGAAGTTGGTGGCTAATATCGAGCTTTCGCGCAGCTTGGTCGGAGAGATCGGCGCGCTCGACGGGCGCCCGCGAACCGCAACCGCCATCTGCCTCACCGATTGCGATCTGGCCTCGGTAAGCCGGACTCAACTCTTTGATCGCATTGAAAAAAATCCACCTCTGGCACGCGCCATGATTGAACTGTTGTGCGCACGGCTGCGTTGGGTCAGCGGCGAACTCGGGGATCAGGCTTTCTTTGGCATCGAGGCCAGACTGGCGAAGCGACTGGTCTTTTTAGCAGGCGTCATAGCGGATGGATCAGGCTGGATACCGATCTCCCAGTCCGAACTGGGGGAATTCCTGGGCGCCACGCGAGAGTCCGTCAATAAGACGCTCAACGACTGGCGCAACCGTTCGATCATCGCAATCAAGCGTGGTGGCCTGCGAATAAGGAACGCCGGTGCTCTTCGTCACATCGCCGAGTCGCACGACGGCGACTGATGTCGCCTATTCACAAGAGGCGAGCGCGAGTATCGGCGCTGCGAAATCAGATTGTGCAATGAAGACCGGCTCCGGGTAAACAAATCGTCCTCCCGGCGCGGTGACGAAGCAAGATCACCTGTTCCCAGGATGGATCGGGTTCTGCCAGTGCTGTCGCGCGACCTATTGTCGGGTCCTACTAAAGTCCATAGGAATGTCGCGACCCGCTTTGGGAAGCGGAGCGGTGGCGCTAACCACCGCCCCTATCTGGATCTCAGTTCCGGCAATCCGGGCCCAGAGGGTCGTACTCTCTTGGGCTGACCCCTATGCACTTGGAGTTCGAAGCGCCACCCGCGATCCCGATCGATCCTGTCTGGAAGCCGTACGCTTCTTCAGAAGCCATTGAATGTTGACCCTTGAACTCACCCGGGGTTTCGAAGTCACCATTGTCGGCACGAAGGCTGTGGACGAAGGTGGAGTCGATCGCGAACGAAGGTGTCGTGAAGACCAGAAATGCAGACGCAGTCATAACGAGCTTATACATGTTTCTCTCCCTTGGTTGTTGGCACCACAAAAATCTGTGATGAGAACGGAATTGGCTTAGTCTCAAAGGCCAACTTCCTCTTTGGATTTTGATCTTTGCTATTTTACTAGATCTATCCGCAAGAGAGGCTAAATTGCCTGTTCTGACGTCTGTTGTACGCCGAGCGGAGAATTTGTATGTGAAGGAATTCACAAGGGGTTCCTAATATGGCCGAGCGCTTTATTGGGCAAACTTCCCGCCTTTAGGCTGAAGGCAACGCCAATAGCTTCCATGGCCCGCGACAGTGACACTCTATGGTTCCGCGAGAGCGCCATTGCTGCAATTCGATCCCCAGGTAGGATTGGCACGCCACACAAGCTCTTGATGAGGACGATATTTGCCGAGTTGGATCGTCTAGCCGGAGGCCCAGCCCTCGCGCCGCGGATCTACAGAGAACGAAGCGGCCCACGGGGTACGTTCGATCATCGACGAAGCTCACCAAACGAAGCTCACCACTTGCGAAATCCATCCACACGGCCGGCACCTGCTAGGTCGCACGCTATGGATGTCTCTAAAGTGGGGGCGTGAGGCGTCTCCAAGGTTCTCTGGGCATCAGATTTGGAGAAGCGTATATTCACCTTCGGACTTCTGTACGCGAACCAACTCGCGATTGGGCTAAGGAGAATGATCATGGGCGGAACGGGACCCTATGGTTTCAAGAAAAAAGCCTGTGCAGCTCTCGTGATATTGTTGACGCTATGTATGAAATTTGGATTCGCCGAGGATTTAAATTCAATTCGTATCAAGAAGTCGACGGTTACCTGTCCTGATAGGAACTTTGTGTCTAGTAATCACCGACGAAACGTCGGTATAGACGATTATGATTGCATGCAACCACCGACAGATTTACGAGTTACGGGGGATGGCAACTACATAGCGTTTGTACGTGCAAACAGGATTTCCGTAATTTCTTCGAGCGGCGAGCCGGTTTTAAATGAACCCGAGGTGAGTTGGTCCCCGCGCTGGGACTCTCAGGCCCACAAGCTGAGTTACCTACTCGTAGATAAAGATATGAACGTATATATCATTTATGTCGACATAGTCGGTTTGAATGCGTCTATATATGATCGGAAATACATCGGAAATTACTTTGGAGATCTAAATATCTCGCCTGACGGAAAGAGATTGCTATTTTCCGGAGCAAAATTAGCCACGGCCATAGACAAAGATATCAGGAGAAGGAATGCGAGCAACTCCTGCGGGTGTAGTCCTCAATGCTCGCAAGCGCACGCCATCTACAGCCTTCAATCGGATCAAGATTGCGGTCCAAGCACTGAGCCCAAGCCCATTGTAGTAAACGCAGTTCAATTCAAGGCGGACGGTGGCGGTTACGTATCAGAAAATTCGCAGGATCGTATCTTTACGCAAGTGCTCGAATCGGACGCTCTGGTTCAGCTTACTGGTGATACGCCAAATGGTAAGGCAGGTCTGAATGAAGACTCGGAGCCGGCCTGGTCTCCTGATGGGGGCCGCGTTGCGTTTATTCGTGAATACCCGAGTGAACTAAGATATCGCAGCGAAATCTGGATCACCTCGGCAAACGATGGAAAGGGTGGCTCTGCAATGCGCTTGACGCGCGGTTCGGCGGACAGGCGTTCCCCGGCATGGAGTAACGATGGAAAAAGCATAGCCTATCTATCAGCCGCCGAACGCCACGGTCCATACGCTGTCAAACGATTAGCTATAGTATCTGTCACCACTCGAAGAGAAATAATCCTCACGCACGGTTCTCGACAGAACGTACTGGCATTTCGCTTCTCGTACGACGGAAATTTTTTATACTATCTCTACGCAAGGTCGGGTGGTCAGTACCTCGCGCGTGTCTCACTTAAGACCTACAATTCTGAGGACGTGTTAAGCGGCGATCTCTTCATTACGAGTTTCGATGTGAATCATGACAACCAGCCTGTCGCGGTGATGAGCGCACTTAACACAGCCTCCGAAGTCTACGTTGTTCCATCTGCTGGAAAATTCGGTTCCGTTACAAATTTCTATGGAGCTTACCTAGATGGGATTAACGTGGCATCGAAGACTCACATGTCGGCGCGAGCTGCAGACGGGACAGCATTCGACATGTTCGTCACGAAGCCCGCGGATTTTGATCCGAAGCGGAAGTATCCGGCTATACTGAATATCCATGGGGGGCCTCAGGACGAGCAATTTCACTTCGGCTTTGATATCGTATCACAGCTCTATGCTGCGAGCGGCTTTATAGTGATCGAACCGAATCCGCCTGGTTCCCTCGGGCAACAACAGGTGGTTGTGTCTCGTATCTTCCGCAACTGGGGTTGCACCGCCAAACCTGCCGTTCTCTCTGCTCTTGATCAAGTGATAGCGCAAGGTCAAGTCGATCCGAAAAAGTTGTTCGTTACCGGCTATTCCTATGGAGGCTATATGACGAACTGCGTCATCGGGCGGGCGCCGACGAAGTTTCGCGCGGCAGCATCGGGGGCGGGCGGCAGTTTTGTCGCCGCCGATTTCGGGCCCGACATGTGGTTGAAATGGTATGTGTGGGAACTGGGGTCGCCTTGGCGCCATCGTCAATTCTACGATGCGGTTTCTCCAATTCACTTCGTGAACAGAGTGCGGACGCCAACAATATTTCTTAGTGGAGATGCGGATTGGAACGTCCCTATATACAACTCTGAGCTTATGTATCAGGCGCTTAAGCTGAACGGGATTGAAAGTCGACTGGTTGTATTTCCGGGTCAAAATCATACGAATTGGAGTACGGAACGGAGCCAGTATTACCATTCAACGGTGTTGGAATGGTTCAAGAAATACCGCTGATGCAAAGCTATTGTGCCGTGTCCCGACGCGATGGCGTATCGGTTATTCATGGCTGTCGGTGTTAGAATGAGAGCCAAATCAACCTTACGGCATAGCCACCAAGTCGAGATGAGGTGGGCAAAAGGAAAGGGGCGCGGCGTCTATGCGCGCGAAGAGATCAAGAAAGGATCAGTTATTGAGGTGGTTCCTGTCATTATAATTCCGGTGGCAGAGGTACATGCCTGGAATTCTAACTTTGGATTATTTGACTACGTATTTAACTGGGAAGACGGAATAATGGCTATTGCTCTCGGATATGGGTCTCTTTACAACCATAGCTTTCTTCCGAATGCGAAATTCAGTATCGGGACGGAGCTCACTATTACATTCAGCGCTATTCGTCGTATTTGTGCCGGCGCTGAAATAACCATCAATTACAACGGGCCACCTCGTAGTCGCGCTGCAATGGATTTCACCGTTCTGGAATAAAACGGCAAAAAGGGAACCTTGATGCCGTGAGAGCGAAGTCCGTTACGGAACTCGATTGAAACGGTGTCGGGCCGTCGTCTGTTGCAAATGCTCCGGGATGGACTGTTTCCCAAGCTGAAACGCCAGAGGCACATTGTTCGAAAATGGCCAAGGCGCGGCTATATTGTCAGCGATATTCCGGAATCGCGGATCGGACCACAACATCGCCATTTGGCTCTGTGGCAAACGCCGGATCACATTTTGCGCCGCCAACTCAAGAAAGTCGTATCCAAGAGCCTGTCCTATAGCGAGATCGCAATCTCGCAGGCGTAAGATTGTTTTTTGTACGGCCAAAGCGATGTCGCCAATAAGCATTGCCTTGCTGCTTTTTCTGTCGAGCTTGGACCACAATGGGCCCCTATAGATCCAATCTGCTATCAGAGAAAGGCAGTTCGGCAGAGATACGTAAAAGCCGCCCACACCCACGTAATGTTCGAGCGTGATGACCTTATGCGTGAAGTTGGCTGGAAGAAACAGTGTGTCGTTGGGACCGACAATGCACCAACGCGCGCTCGGCATGGAAAGCCAAACCTTCATGTCGAACTGCGGACTCGTTGTCAGAAGCAAGCGCTCCACGTCCTGAAGGCCAGCTGCCAAGCCGGCGTACGTATCCCAGAAGATCCAGAGCTTCCTTCCCTCTAGGCAAAAGTTGCTGCTGTCAGGATCATCCGAATGAGAGTCTGTAACCATGCCTTCGGCACTGATGACGAAGCTAAACATCTCCTGGCTTCTTGCCTTGTCTGAAGCCTTGAGCAGCAAATTAAAACTGCTGAGCCTCGAAGGATCGATAAGCTCCTCCATAAATGTATTCCGGATGTATAAATCCGATATACCGAAGACTTCAGTCTGCTTTTGCCACAATTCAGCAATTTCGCATGGCCGAAGTTGCACCCTGCGCCCTTCGGCGCGCATCACAACGGAGTAGGTCGCCTCATCGCTGCTCTCGGCCATTCGTTTAACAATGCAGTGGGCGGCATCACGCAAGCCGAGCACATCGAGAGGAGACCTCACGGGTGAGGGATGGCCCACTAAAACCGCCGGTTCCCGGTTTGCCATCGCCTCGAACAGACGCTCTCTGGAATACTCTTGAGGCGGCACATACCGCGCCATCATGCGATCATAATCTATCCGGGACAGATCTATGCTGGGATCAAACGAGCCCGCCTTCGAGACGCTTTCCCACAACGCTTCTTGGTTCCCATCCCACACATTAATTCCCCGAAACGCCGCTGCGGAGCGCAGCGAGTGCATTAAGACACAAGTTCGTCGCCGGTGCCTGGATCACGCCTGTCCTGCGGCCGGGTAGGATTGCCGCCTTTTCCTTTACCCTTGCCGCCCTTGCCTTTACCCTTGCCGCGCTCGCCTTTGCCCTTGCTGCCCTTGCCTGCTAGCCGAACAGCCTCGGATGTGAGCGTGAGATCGAGGTTGCCACTTAACATCAACTCAAGGTCATGCAAGCGTGAGCTCATGGAGATGATTTGCTGCGCCTGTTTGCTGAGCAAGCTGCCCAGTCGATTGACTTCCGCAGTTACGCTCTCAATCGTTTTACCCTTACCGCCAGCCATCGCTTTCCTCCACCGAGATCTGATCAATACTTCCCCTGGTTTCGACATAGAATGAATAGCGCACTCTTAGTTGCGTCGATGCCGCGATAGAATACCAGTTGGCGCTTAATTCACCTCATGCATCCGGGAACCGCGGCCCATATCGCAACACGAGCATCAATACCGACCAACCGTAGCACCGGTAACACAGATGGATCAATCTTACAAAAGTGGACGAAGGCCGCCGCACGGCATTGAACTCGGATATCGACGTTTTCGGGATGGCGTTCGTTCTGATTGTATGGGCCGCGTTCACTCGGAGAATGCAGCGATGTTTAATGTCGCCGACAAGCCGCGACCGCGGCTGTTTTGGCCATTTTGCTAAGATCGAGGGGCTTGCGGGCGCTCTCGCAATGGTGACCATCGACGGCAAGACTCGCGCGGCAGCCACGATCGTTCCGAGGAGGTGCCGCGTTGCACCTTGGTGTCGGCCTTCGCCATGCGCGAGCGCGGCCGAGGGAAGCTGCCAACAGGAAACGATCCCGCTTTTTTGGATCGGCTTCCTGCCCCGTGTGGTTTGTATAGCGCTCTGATGATGATCGACACGTCATTGCCTGCCGACGCAACCCGAAGTCATTAGCCATCGAGAACTGTCTCCTCCGAGTCTCGACGCCACCTCCAACGAGGACCAATGCCGACAACGCAAATCCCATCGTCGATGATTTGAGTTGGCATGTATCCAAACGTTGAGCTAGCTTTCTGTCTCATGTTACGCGAGGTTTGACGACTTTACGAAATGGTAAGCGTTCCTCTCAATCAGCGTCGTGTCATCTCGATTGTCCACGTCGACATCGTTAACTCGACATCCTTCATAGAGGAGCGGGACCCCGAGCGAATTCGTGAGATCCTGCAGGCCTATTTTCGACGTTGCGATGCGCTCGTTGAAGGTTTTGGGGGAACGATAGGTCACCATACGGGCGATGGGTTTCAGGCTTTTTTTGGCTACCCCTCCGCATCCGAAGATTCGGCATTCATGGCTTTAAGTGCAGCAGTAGCGTTGCGGGAGATGCTGGAATCTTTGAGTTCCGTCGATCGATTCACTTGCAGACTGGGGGTCGCGACCGGGAAAGTGATAGTCGACGCCCCTTCCGACGGCGAGGGAAAGAAGGGTCTGATGGCGTTCGGCGCAACGGCTCACATGGCGGCTCGCCTCGAACAAGCCGGTCTTCCAGGCCAGATTCTCGTGGACGATTCGACAATGCGACTTTGCTCCTCGAAGTTCTCCTTTCGGTCGTCCGGGACGCTCAGTTTGAAGGGGTTCTCCCAGAGTTACACGGTCTGGGAAGCGCAACATCCACTTCCACATGCTTCACGCTTTGTTCCGCTGCATCTCAGCCCGTATGTCGGGCGAACCGAAGAGCTTAATCTGCTTAAAAGCCGCTTGAAGGCGGTCAGCGACGGCCACGGACAAGTGGTAACGATCGTCGGGGAGCCGGGCATTGGAAAATCTCGACTTGTCCATGAATTTGTCAGGGATCTGCCTAAATTGACGGTTGTAACCTTGAAATTTCAATGTGATAGCCAATATATTTCTACGCCGTTACATCCTTGGATCCATAGTGTAGAGCGTCTGGCGGGCATTGAGTACGCCGACGATTTTTCAGTTCGCGCAACGAAGCTACAAGCCTATTTGCGCAAGGTCCTCCTATTTGAGGACTCACTTGCAGAATATGTCTGCGAGTTAATTGGAGGGAGCCAAAGTTCTGTAGGTGACCGTCCGTCATCACAACGGCTAGCAGAGCTCCAATCACAGTTAATCCATATAATTCTGCAGGCGGCGAGCGCTTATGCATTGGTGCTTATTGTGGAAGATATCCAGTGGAGCGACGAATCAACGCTGGAAACCATCCAAAAACTAATTGATCTTATAGAAACTGAAAGAGTTTTTGTATTGTTGACAAGCAGACCGACGGTCAACCCGTTGCGTAGCGTGTCGATGACGCTCCTCTCCCTTACGCGCCTGGACTCGGAATCGACACGATATCTGATCTCAGAGTTGAGCAATCGCGGATCAGGGATATCAGATGCCATGCTAGAGCGGATTCAACGAGTCAGCAGCGGCAATCCGCTGTTTGTCGAGCAGTTGACGGAGCATTGTGTCGCTACAAGCGATTTGCGCGAGGTCCAGACACAAGGGAACGGAGCGTTGCCGATCCCAAACCCGCTCCATGGAATATTGATGGGGCGATTTGATACTTCGGGAGATTGCAAATCCGTCGCTCAGCTTGCATCAGTCCTGGGCGACCGCTTCAGCGAAAACATTCTCTCCGCAATCATGGGGGTCGAACTCGACTATGTGAAACGTCAGATCGAAACGCTGATTGAGCTGAGAATATTTCGCAGGGTGCGCAGCGAGGGGTTATATTCCTACGAGTTCTGCCACGCTCTTGTGCGCGACGCCATATATTCGAGCCTGCTCAAATCGGACTCGCAGCAAATGCATCGAACCATTGCAGAGCATTTGGTGATGCATTGGGATGGCATCGTTCCCGATGAAATAGTCGCCCACCACTATGAATGTGCCCACGACACCGTGAATGCCCTGCGCAAGTGGCTCTCGGCGGGCCGCCGAGCCTTACGGACTGGCGCCACTAGCGAGGCATCGGCGCTGCTCAGAAGAGCGCTTTCGCTGGCTGAGCAATCGCCCAACGAAGAGCCAATCCTGACCGATCTGCAGCTTATCTACTTATCGTACGGCGTCGCACTGAACGCGTCTCAAGGAATTGCAGCGAACCCACTTGCCTACATGGTGCGAGCTGAAGAGGTCAGCACGCGCCTTGGAAATGACAATGAAACGTTTGAAGCGCTTACTTGGCAGTTTGGTTTGCATTTCAATGCTGGCAACATCGTCCAATCGATCCGGCCGTCTGAAAAGATGAAAATATTGGCGGCAAAGGTCAATGATCAGATTGCAATGGCCAGTGCATGTCAGGGAATGGGAATGGCCGAATTCATGTTAGGTAACTTTCAAAACGCCCGAACCGAATTCGATCTGGCCTTGACAGTTGCGGCTGGCATGAAATCCGGCGTGCACTGCTTTCCCAGTATGACGCTTAGCTATCTTGCATGGACACTCCTGCTATTGGGCTTCGACAAGATGGCCACCGATAGTGCCGAGAACGCAGTTTTAAGCGCGCGAACCGAATCCTCCCACGCCCTGGCGACGGCTCTCAGCAACTGTTGCTATGTGTTCCAGTGCATGGGCCGAAGTGACAAGATATACGAACTGAATTCTGAGCTCGTCGAACACACACGGAAGTATGGAGAGCACATCTATCTGAGTCGCGCGAACATAATGCGAAACTGGGCGGACGCGACGAGCGGCAACGTCATTGGCGCGCTCGACGAGATGTCTAGCAACATTCAATTTTTAGTGCAGTCAAAGGAAGAGATTGAAACAACGTTCCTATATTCTTTACTAGCGCAGGCTCAGCTTAAGTTCGGAAATTACGACGACGCCAAGCGAAATCTCCATATCGCGTTGACCATCTCCGAGAAAAACCATGAAAGATTTTACCTAGCTGAAATCTACAGGCTGATGTTTGAGGCAGAGATCATGAAATCGTCCGACGTGGGCCGGGACGCGGGACTTCACTACCTGCAGCGCGCCAAAGAAACGGCATTGTCGCAGGGCGCTCGTTGGTGGCTCGCGAAAGAACATATGGATTGGGTCGCCTGAACCACCGGCTGGCGTCTGCGGGAAGCGGCGATTGCATTGTCGCTCCTTGCCGACAACACCGTTTCATATTGACGTAAATGCCGCGCGTGCAAGTGCCGCCGAAGAAGGCGAAGGCCGGTCGTGGACCTCGCCGCGGCCGGCCGATGCACATCAGTAAAGTTTGTCGCGCCATCACGATCGCCCGGGTTGCGAACTGGAAGTCGTCAAAGGTGCGGGCCGAGCTCCACAGAGCTCCGTCAAGAGGCTATCAAGGCCTCTCCGAGCTGGATATCCCTTCCATGACAAGGACATTCTCGTCACCGCCTGCGGCCGCAGCGCTCGTGACCTTGCCCCTCTGATCTAGTCCGGGTTGAAGTTGGTTCTGGCCCATCGAGAGGACCAGGACATGAAACGTAGCCGCTTCTCTGAAGAGCAGATCATCGGAATTTTGAAGGAACATGAGGCCGGGGTATCGGTTGCCGATCTGTGCCGCAAGCACGGGGTCAGCGACGCCTCGATCTACAACTGGAAGGCCCGCTTCGGCGGGATGGATGTCACCGAGGCTCGGCGACTGAAGGCGCTGGAGGACGAGAACACGCGCCTGAAGCGGCTTTTGGCCGACGCCATGCTCGACAATGCCGCGTTGAGGTGACGCCCGCCGCCAAGCGGAAAGCTGTCGCTCGCCTGAAGGAAGGCTTCGGGATGAGCGAACGGCGGGCGTGTAAAGCCATCGGCTGTTGCCGCATGACGGTTCGCTACCAGACCAGCAGGCCGGACGACCGCGAGGTTCGCGAGCGGATGAAGGC
>NZ_RZRO01000145.1:0-11493 GCF_003997975.1 Mesorhizobium sp. M7A.F.Ca.US.005.03.1.1 | reverse complement strand
CCGGCCGTCAGGCCGGCCAGAAGGTAGGCCGCTCACCTTGGCTGCAGCCGGTTATTGTTGATGAAAAGGCCGGCGAAATCGGTGACATTATCCAGGTGCGAATCACGAAGACGGGCTACAACAGCCTGTTCGCCGAATTGGCCTGAGGGTCTCGGCAGATGAGGAGAGACGGTTGAGCGCAGCAGAGCTGAAGAACCTGCCCCCGGTACCGGCATCTGGGGCTTCTGACATGGCGCACATCGTTCTGACTTTCGACAACAACAAGCTTGCCAGCGCCCTCTATGGTCAGTTCGACGAAAACCTCGCCCGGCTCGAGCAGAAGCTTGGCGTCGACATCCGCTCACGCGGCAACCAGCTGACCATCAAAGGGTCCGCTTCTGCCGCCGAGCAGGCGCGCCGCGCCCTGGACAATCTTTACGGCATTCTCCAGAAAGGCGTCGATATCGGCCAGTCCGACGTTGACGGCGCCGTGCGCATGGCGATTGCCGCCGACGATCAGTTGACCCTGCCAACGCTGGAACGCAAGGGCAAGGTCTCCGCCGCCCAGATCGCCACCCGCAAGAAGACGATCTATGCCCGTTCGCTCAACCAGGACGCCTATATGCGGGCGCTGGAACGGTCGGAACTGGTGTTCGGCATCGGCCCGGCCGGCACCGGCAAGACCTACCTGGCGGTGGCGCACGCGGCGATGCTGCTCGAGCGCGGCATGGTCGAGCGCATCATTCTCTCGCGGCCGGCGGTCGAGGCCGGCGAGCGGCTGGGCTTCCTGCCCGGCGACATGAAGGAGAAGGTCGATCCCTATCTGCGGCCGCTCTATGACGCGCTCTACGACATGATGCCGGCCGACAAGGTCGAGCGCGCCATTGCCGCCGAAGTGATCGAAATCGCGCCGCTTGCCTTCATGCGCGGCCGCACGCTGGCGCATGCCGCCGTCATCCTCGACGAGGCGCAGAACACCACGCCGATGCAGATGAAGATGTTCCTGACGCGTCTGGGCGAAAACTCGCGCATGATCGTCACCGGCGATCCGACCCAGATCGACCTTCCCTCGAACACCAAATCGGGTCTGGTCGAAGCCTTGCGGGTGCTGGACGGCGTGGCGGGCGCGGTCACCGTGCGCTTCAACGACGGCGACGTGGTTCGCCATCCGCTGGTGGCGGAAATCGTCAGGGCCTACGACCGGGACGCCAAGCTGGCGCGTGGCCTCGGCGCCGAGAATTGATGTTGGCGATGCGGCTTCATGCCTGAGGACATAATATCCGGCGACGGGAATATTCCCGTCGACATCGACATAGCGGTTGAGGCGGGCAACTGGCCCGACGAGGCAAGCCTGACGCGGCTGGTCGATCGGGCCGTTAAGGCGGCTTTTGCCGAAATCGGCGTGGCGGGCCGTTCCGAACTCAGTCTCGTTTTTTCCGACGACGCCCATATCCAGGTTCTCAACGCCGGCTGGCGCGGCAAGGACAAACCGACCAACGTCTTGTCTTTCCCGGCTTTTCCGTTTGCGCAGGGCGGTCCGTTGCCGCCGATGCTGGGCGACATCGTGCTGGCCGCCGAAACGGTCGCCCATGAAGCGGTACTGGAAGACAAGCCTGTCGAGAACCATATCACCCATCTCGTCATCCACGGCCTGCTGCATCTGCTGGGCTACGATCACGAGACCGAGGCCGAGGCCGAGGCGATGGAAGCCGTCGAACGCGCGGCGCTTGCAAGGCTTGCCATTCCCGACCCCTACGCGTAACTACATCTGACCAATTGACCGGACGACGATGAACGACAAACCAGAGACTGCCGCCCGCCCCGACGCCGGCAGTGCAACCAAGGCTTCCGATACGTCGGAAGAGGGATCAAGTCCGAGTACCGTTGCCTCTGGTGCTAGCAGTACCTCTGCTGCTGCCGGCACCTCTGGTGCTGCCAGCATCGGCAGCGCTGCCAGCGAGACATCGCCTGCCGGTCCCTCCCTGTTCGACCGCGTTCTTGGCCTGTTCAGGCAACGCAACGGAACCAGCCTGCGGGAGGAAATCGCCGGCGCGCTTGCCGAGACAACGAGCGATGCCGGCGCCTTCTCGCCCGGCGAACGCGCCATGCTCAACAACATCCTGCGGCTGCGCGAAGTGCGCGTCGAGGACGTCATGGTGCCGCGCGCCGACATTCAAGGGGTCGAAATCACGACGACGCTCGGCGATCTGCTGGGCACCTTTGAGCAATCCGGCCATTCCCGCATGCCGGTCTATTCAGAGACCCTCGATGATCCGCGCGGCATGGTCCATATCCGTGATGTGCTGGCCCACATCACCAAGATCGCGCGCGTCAAGAAGGGCCGCTCGACCAGGAAAACACCCGTCGCCACGGTTCTCGATCTCGCCCAGGTCGATCTCGCACGCACCATTGGCGACCTCAATCTGATCCGCCCGGTGCTGTTCGTGCCGCCGTCGATGCTCGCCTCCGACCTGATGGCTCGCATGCAGACGACGCGCACGCAAATGGCGCTGGTCATCGATGAATATGGCGGCACCGACGGCCTTGCCTCGCTGGAAGACATCGTCGAGATGGTGGTCGGCGACATCGAGGACGAGCATGACGACGACGAGCCGATGATCACCCAGAGCGGCGACGGCGTGTTCATCGTCGATGGCAAGGCCGAGATCGACGACGTCGCCAAGATGATCGGCGGGGATTTCGCCGCCGGTGAACATGGCGAATATGTCGACACCATCGGCGGCATGATTTTCAACACGCTTGGCCGTGTTCCGGCCCGCGGCGAGGTGGTGCAGGCCATACCCGGTTTTGAATTTCACGTCCTCGACGCTGATCCGCGCCGCGTCAAGCGCGTGCGCATCGTGCAGAGCCAGAAGGGTGAGCGTCGCCGGCGTGCCACGGCGCGCACCGAACAGGCGTGAGCGTTTCGCTCGCACGATGACTATCGACGACCCGTTCAAGCATCCAAGTCTGGGCTCTGGTGTTTTCTACAAGGATCCGCATGCCGCGCTGGACTGGCTCGAGGCGGCTTTCGGCTTCGAGCGCAGCATGGTGGTCAGCGATGCCGAGGGAAAGCTCATCCATGCAGAGATGCGGTTCGGCGACAGCTACATCATCGTCGATTCCGAATGGAGCGATTACGTCGCCAGCCCGGCTTCGATCTCGGGCAAGAACACGCAGTCGATCTATGTCAGGCTGAAGGGTGGCCTGGATGCGCATTGCGAGCAAGCGCGAGCCCTCGACGCTGATATAATCCAGGAGCCGGCGGATCAGTTCTACGGTGAGCGCCAGTATCGTGCACGCGACCCCGAGGGCCATGTCTGGACGTTCACGCAGACCATCCGTTCGGTTCCGCGCGAGGAGGCCGAGCGGCTGGGGGGCGTTCAAATCGAGGGTTGGCACCGGTAGGCAGGGCCGGAGCTGTGCATCTCAGCCAGCCCATCCGCCGTTTGGAGCGCGGAGCGCAGCCTGTTAAATCTTGTGTCCTGATTCGCGACTCGGAAGTATGCATGGAGCGCCTCACCGGCCGGATAATTCTGCTTTGGGGTTGGCGGCGTGCGCTCGTGGCGTTTCTCGCCGGCGCCCTCGCGGTGCTTGGGCAGGCGCCTTACGACTTCTTCGCCGCCTGTTTCGTCTCGTTCCCGCTGCTGGTCTGGCTGCTCGACGGCGCCACCGGCGAAGCTTCAGGCAGTCTGTTCCGGCGTCTGCGGCCGGCTTTCGCCGTCGGTTGGTGGTTCGGTTTCGGCTATTTCCTCGCCGGCCTCTGGTGGATCGGCTCGGCGCTGCTGGTCGAGGCCGACAGCTTTGCCTGGGCGCTTCCCTTCGCGGTGGTCGGCATTCCTTTCATGCTCGCCTTTTTCTATGGCTTTGCGGCAATCGTTGCCCGGCTGCTGTGGAGCAACGACATTGGCCGCATCGCCGCCCTTGCCTTCGGCTTCGGCCTGGCGGAATGGCTGCGCGATTTCCTGTTCACCGGTTTTCCCTGGAATGCCGTCGGCTACGCGGCCATGCCCGTGCCGCTGCTGATGCAGAGCGTCTCGGTGACGGGCATGATCGGCATGAACGCGCTCGCGGTGTTCGTCTTCGCACTGCCGGCACTGCTGGCGGCACGTCGGCACCTGCGCCTCGGCGCGGCACTGTTTGTCGTGCTCGTCGCTGCCCATGTCGGCTTCGGCTATATCAGGCTTGCCGCTCCCGAACCGCCAGCTTCACGCAGCCTGGATGTCCGCATTGTCCAGCCGGCCGTGGACCTGTCGGAAAAATGGGATGCCTCGGTGCGCGACCGCATCTTCGCGGTCCTGATGGGGCTCTCGGGCAAGGCGCCGGATCCAGGCCATCAAAAGCCGCAACTGATCCTGTGGCCCGAAACCTCGGTGCCGTTCCTCTTCACCGAGCGTCCGGACGCATTGACGGCGCTGGGGGATATGCTCGGACCCGGCCAGATGCTGATTGCCGGCGTCGTCCGCGAGGAAGGCGGCTCGGCCGCAAATGCCGACAGCCGCTACTACAACTCCGTGGTGGCGATCGACGACAAGGGTGAAATCACCGACGCCGTCGACAAGGTTCACCTGGTGCCGTTCGGCGAATACCTGCCTTTCGCCGATCTGCTCCAGCGTTTCGGCATCGAGCAACTGGTTGCCGGGCCGATGAGTTTCGCGGCCGGCAATGAGCGGCACGCCATTACGCTGCCCGACGGCATCCGTGCGCTGCCATTTATCTGTTATGAGGTGATCTTTCCCGATCTTGTGGCAGTTGACGCTGCGTCAGCGCAGCTTATTGTGAACGTTACCAATGATGCGTGGTTCGGCGACACGCCGGGTCCGTATCAGCATTTCAGGCAGGCCCAGATCCGTGCGGTGGAAAATGGATTGCCATTGGTGCGTGCCGCCAACAACGGCATCTCGGCCGTCGTCGATCCGCGCGGGCGCATCGTCGATGCGCTTGCTATCGACGCGCGCGGCGCCATCGATGCCCACATACCGATTTCCGGACAGGCGCTCATATCTCCCGGCCAACGGCGCATTAACGGAATGCTGATCATGTTGCTGTTTGCCGTTGGGGCAGCGCTGTTGAACGTAAGGCAAAGGCTACGGGTGAATTGACAGCCAACACATTAGAAACTCATACTGTAAGTGCCTGAAAATTTCTCGAAGCCGGTGGATCGTTCTGTTGGGGCAGTTGCCTCCGGCTTTGTTTGGGCAGGAAAAAAATAGAGAAAGCCGAAAAAATTCGGCGAGGAAAAAATGACAGAAGATAACAAGAAGAAACCGAATCCGATCGACATCCATGTTGGCAGTCGCATTCGGCTTCGCCGCAACATGCTTGGAATGAGCCAGGAAAAGCTGGGAGAAAACCTCGGCATCACATTTCAACAGATTCAGAAATATGAAAAGGGCACCAACCGCGTCGGCGCCAGCCGTCTGCAGGCGATCGCGTCCATACTCGGCGTGCCTGTCGCTTTCTTTTTTGAGGATGCGCCCGGCCAGGAGCCTGTGGCGGGCCGGGGATTTGCCGAGGACGCTTCGATGGCTTTCGCTGTCGAATTCTGCGGCAGCCCTGAAGGCCTTCAGCTCAACCGGGCCTTTGTCAAGATCGCCGACGCCAAGGTGCGCCGCAGGATCATAGACCTGGTCAAGTCCCTCTCCGCCGACGATCCCGACTGATCCTCAATCACGCCAGGACCGGCGGCGCCCCGCCGCCGGTGGCACAAGATAACGGCATCGACATTCATGCCAGAGCCGAAGCACCGCTTGACGAGCGGCGCTTCGCCCCGCTAACACGTGGCGCGCCAAAATCGGCAGCCTGCCGATCGTTTTTCAAGAGGGGACACCCGTGACGCGGCAGAACTACTTCTTTACCTCGGAATCCGTTGCCGAGGGCCATCCCGACAAAGTCTGTGACCGGATTTCCGACGAGATCGTCGATCTGGTCTATCGCGAAGCCAAGAAGACCGGCATGGACCCGTGGAAAGTCCGTGTCGCCTGCGAGACGCTGGCCACCACCAACCGTGTCGTCATCGCCGGCGAAGTGCGCGTCCCGGAAACGCTGCTGAAGAAGGACAAGGCAGGCAACATCCTCAAGGATGCCGCCGGCCATCCGGTCGTCAATCCGGCCAAGTTCAAATCGGTCGCCCGCAAGGCGATCCGCGAAATCGGCTACGAGCAGGCCGGCTTCCACTGGAAAACGGCGAAGATCGAGGTTCTGCTGCACGGCCAGTCGCCTGACATAGGCCAGGGCGTCGACAACGCTGCCGACCGTCAGGGCGAAGAGGGTGCCGGCGACCAGGGCATCATGTTCGGTTATGCCTGCCGCGAGACGCCGGATTTGATGCCGGCGCCGATCTACTACAGCCACAAGATCCTCGAACTGCTGGCTGCTGCCCGTCACGAAGGCAGCGGTGAAGCCGGCAGGCTCGGGCCGGATGCCAAGAGCCAGGTCACCGTTCGCTATGTTGATGGCAAGGCCGCCGAGGCGACGCAGATCGTGCTGTCCACGCAGCATCTCGATGCGAGCTGGGATTCAAAGAAGGTCCGCAAGGTCGTCGAACCCTATATCCGCGAGGCGCTGGGCGACCTCAAGATCGCCGACGATTGCATGTGGTACATCAATCCGACCGGCAAGTTCGTCATCGGCGGGCCGGACGGCGACGCCGGCCTGACCGGCCGCAAGATCATCGTCGACACCTACGGTGGTGCCGCACCCCATGGCGGCGGCGCCTTCTCCGGCAAGGACACCACCAAGGTGGACCGTTCGGCAGCCTATGCGGCGCGCTACCTGGCCAAGAACGTGGTGGCGGCGAAACTCGCCGACCGCTGCACCATCCAGCTTTCCTACGCCATCGGCGTCGCCCAGCCGCTGTCGGTCTATGTCGACTTGCATGGTACCGGCAAGGTCGACGAGGCAAAGCTCGAGGACGCGCTGCGCACGGTGATGGATCTGTCGCCGTCGGGCATCCGCCGTCACCTCGATCTCAACAAACCGATCTACGCCAAGACGTCGTCCTACGGCCATTTCGGCCGCAAGGCCGGCCGTGATGGGTCTTTCTCCTGGGAAAAGACCGATCTCGCCAAGGCGCTCAAGGACGCGGTCGCCGCCTGACAGCGGCGCCGCGAAGTCCCGCCATGGATCCGAAGGACAGACCAAGCCGCGCGACCGAAGCCTTTTTCGGTCGCCGGCGCGGCAAGACCATGCGTCCGCAACAGGCGGCCGCGCTGGAAAGCGGCTTCGGTGTATATCGGCTCGATCTGGCGGCCGAGCCGCCGGCCGATCTGCAAACTCTGTTTCAAACCGATGTCAGCGCGGTTCGCCTCGAGATTGGCTTCGGCGGTGGCGAACATCTCCTGCACCGCGCGACCGAGGCGCCTTCGATCGGCTTTATCGGCGTCGAGCCCTTCGTCAACGGCATGGCCAAGATGATGATGGCGGTGCGCGAGAAACCGCTCGCCAATCTGCGGGTTTATGACGACGACGCCACAAGGCTGCTCGACTGGCTGCCGCAGGCCTCGCTCGGCGGCCTCGATCTGCTCTATCCCGACCCCTGGCCGAAGAAGAAACACTGGAAGCGACGTTTCGTAAGCCCGGTCAATCTCGAGCGGTTCGCGCGCGTGCTGAAGCCTGGTTCAAAATTCCGCTTCGCCTCCGACATCGACACTTATGTCAACTGGACCTTGCTGCATTGCCGCGCGCATGGCGCGTTCGCATGGCAGGCTTGCGAGGCGGCGGACTGGCACCGGCCCTATGATGGTTGGCCGGGCACCCGTTACGAGGCCAAGGCCATTCGTGAGGGCCGGCGGCCCGCCTATCTTACCTTCATTCGGAAATAAGCTCGCGGTCTTAGAGCAATTCCAGGAAAAGTGTGAAACGGTTTTCCGTCCGGAATTGCGTCAAAGCTGGAAGCGGCGGCCGATGCGATCGAAGGCGGCAGGCTCGACGCCGAGGTTGCGCAGGTCGTCGGCGCGCGGCCTGCGACCGGCTTCCACGGCCCGTGAAGCGGCCACGGCGCTGCCGAATACGGTGAAGAAGTCGCCTATTGCAGAAAATATCTTGCGATTGCTCATGATCATGTCCTTTCGCGCACGTGTGACGCACGGCCACCTTTGTGCAGCGCAGGGTAAGTAGGTGCGTTTCAGCGCCGATCCCATGGGGGCCGCCGCATGGGCGCCATGCGCTCCATGCAACGCTGGCGGGGCCACCTCGATGGCAGCGTTGCCCGACCAGCATAGCGGGCTTGAAACACAGGCCGCGATCGTCTATATCAGCCTCAAATTCTTGGTCGGTATGACGAAGAGTGGGTCCACCCGGTCCCGCTCTTTTTTATTACCTGCCGATAACTTGGTAGAGAACGACAGGGCTTCAATGACTGCAACGGCAAGCGAGGGCGACGATCGCATCATCCGCGAAAGCGGCATCGATGCGCGCATCGCGCTGATCGTCCAGCCGGTTCTGCGCGGCATCGGCTTCCGCCTCGTGCGGGTGCATCTGTCGGGCCAGAACGGGCTGACGCTGCAGATCATGGCCGAACGCGAGGACGGCACCATGACCGTCGAGGATTGCGAAGAGGTCAGCCGCGCGGTGTCGCCGGCGCTCGATGTCGATGATCCGATCGAAAAGGCCTACCATCTTGAAGTCTCGTCGCCCGGCATCGACCGGCCGCTGGTCCGCAAATCGGATTTCACGACCTGGACGGGTCATCTGGTGAAGATGGAAACATCGATCGTCGTCGCCGACCGCAAGCGCTTCAAGGGCAAGATCGCCGAAGCCGGCGAAGACGATGTGCTGATCGAGCGCGACAAGGCAGCCTATGGCGAGGAGCCGACGGTGCGCGTCCCCTATGACGCGATTGCCGATGTGCGCCTGATCCTGACCGACGATCTCATCCGCGATGCCCTGTCGAAGGACAACAGGGCGCGCAAGGAAGCCAAGAAGCGCCGCGGCGAACCGGACGACGACGAGTCGGGTGCGGAAGCGGACGCCACGGAAGAACACGAACAGGAACTATGATTGAGCTGCCGGGCGCAAAGGTCCGGCAAACAAGCTCGGGAGAAAAACGATGGTTGTAAGCGCCAACAGACTTGAATTGCTGCAGATCGCCGACGCGGTCGCGCGTGAAAAGTCGATCGACAAGTCGATCGTCATCGCCGCCATGGCCGATGCGATCCAGAAGGCGGCGCGCTCGCGTTACGGTCAGGAGACCAACATCCGCGCCGACATCAACCCGAACACCGGTGAGATGAAGCTGCAGCGGCTGATGGAAGTGGTCGAGAAGGTCGATGACTATGCCACGCAGATCGCCATTTCCTCGGCTCGCGAGCGCAATCCCGACGCCCAGCTCGGCGACTTCATCGCCGAACAGCTGCCGCCCATGGATTTCGGCCGCATCGCCGCCCAGTCGGCCAAGCAGGTCATCGTCCAGAAGGTCCGCGAGGCCGAACGCGACCGCCAGTATGACGAGTACAAGGACCGCATCGGCGAGATCGTCAACGGTACCGTCAAGCGCGTCGAATACGGCAATGTCATCGTCGATCTCGGCCGCGGCGAAGCGATCATCCGTCGCGATGAGCTGATCCCGCGCGAGAACTACAAATATGGCGACCGCGTCCGCGCCTATGTCTACGATGTGCGCCGCGAGCAGCGCGGCCCGCAGATCTTCCTGTCGCGCACCCATCCGCAGTTCATGGCCAAGCTGTTCACCATGGAAGTGCCGGAAATCTATGACGGCATCATCGAGATCAAGTCGGTCGCCCGCGACCCAGGTTCGCGCGCCAAGATCGCCGTCATCTCGCGGGACTCTTCGATCGATCCGGTCGGCGCCTGCGTCGGCATGCGCGGCAGCCGCGTCCAGGCCGTCGTCGGCGAATTGCAGGGTGAGAAGATCGACATCATTCCGTGGTCGCCTTCTGCGGCGTCCTTCATCGTCAATGCGCTGCAGCCGGCGGAAGTCGCCAAGGTCGTGCTCGACGAGGATGCCGAACGCATCGAAGTCGTGGTTCCCGACGACCAGCTGTCGCTGGCCATCGGTCGCCGCGGCCAGAATGTGCGTCTGGCTTCGCAGCTGACCGGTTGGGATATCGACATCCTGACCGAAGCCGAAGAATCCGAACGCCGCCAGAAGGAATTCGTCGAGCGTTCGTCGCTGTTCATGGAAGCCCTCGACGTCGACGAGATGGTCGGCCAGGTGCTGGCCTCCGAAGGCTTCACCAGCGTTGAGGAAGTCGCTTATGTCGATTCCGGCGAGATCGCCTCTATTGACGGTTTCGACGAGGACACCGCTTCCGAAATCCAGACCCGCGCCCGCGAATATCTGGAGAAGATCGAGGCCGAGCACGACGACAAGCGCAAGGCGCTCGGCGTTTCGGACGAATTGCGCGAAATCCCCGGCGTCACCACCGCCATGATGGTGACGCTTGGCGAGGATGGCGTGAAGACGATCGAGGATTTCGCCGGCTATGCCGCCGACGACCTGACCGGCTGGAAGGAACGCAAGGACGGCGAGACAAAAGTCTATCCGGGCGTGCTGGCCAATCATGGCGTGACCCGCGCAGACGCCGAACAGATGGTTCTGGCCGCCCGCCTCAAGGCCGGCTGGATCACCGAAGACGAGCTTGCAGCCGAAGAAGTCTCGGCTGACGAAGCCGTTGGTGCGTGAGGTGAAACCGCATCGCACCGAACCCGCCCTTGGACGAGATGAACGATCGCACCTGCATCGTTACGCGCAAACAAGCCGAACCGGATGATCTGATCCGGTTCGTCGTCGGCCCGGATTCGGCCGTCGTTCCCGACATCAAGAGAAATCTGCCCGGCCGCGGTTGCTGGGTGAGCGCCGACCGCCTACATATCGACAAGGCTGCGGCGAAGAACCTCTTTGCCCGCGCCTTCAAGGCACAGGTGGTCGTGCCGCCCGATCTTGGCGGCATGGTCGACGGGCTGCTTTCCAGGCACGCTCTGGGCATGCTTGGTCTTGCCCGCAAGGCAGGCGCAATTTCGCTTGGTGCTACCAAGGTCGAGAGCGCGGTGCGCGGCGGATTGGCGCTTTTCGTGCTGCATGCTTCCGAGGCGTCCGATGACGGCGTGCGCAAGATCAGCCAGGCGCGACGGGCGACGGTCCATCTTGGTGGGCCCGCTATCCTTGCCTACAAACTTTTCTCCGAGGCCGAGTTGAGCTTGGCATTGGGGGGTACAAATGTGATACATGCTGCCGTTCTCGCGGGAGACGCGGGCAGGGCGGTCCAGAAGCGCATGGTTGCGCTCGACCGGTATCGGGGCGGTTCCCCGGACGATCTGGCAATGCTTGCGGCTGTTGCTGACGAAGATGATGCCGCAGAGGATATGGAATGAGCGATACGAAATCGGGTGACGACAATACGCTGAGTGTGACGCCGAAGAAGACCTTGACGCTGAAGCGCCCCGGTATGGAACAGGGCACTGTGCGCCAGAACTTCTCGCACGGCCGCACCAAGCAGGTCGTCGTCGAAACCAAGAAGCGCAAGTTCTCGATGCCCGGCGACAAGCCGGAGC
>NZ_RZRO01000144.1:0-11508 GCF_003997975.1 Mesorhizobium sp. M7A.F.Ca.US.005.03.1.1 | reverse complement strand
GTTCGAGGGACACCAGAAGAACCAGCCGCCACAGGAAATTCCCGAGATCGAGGTCGACGCCCGCTTCACCTTTTCCGGCAACGAGGTGCTGCGGGCCAAGGATTTTGCCCAGATGAACGCCGCCGAGATGGCCGACGCCAAGAAGGCGATCGCGCAGTTGCGGTTGCCTTTCGACATGGTGCGGACGCGGCGCTTCAAGGCCGATGCGCATGGCCGCCGCATCGATCCGCGCGCCATGATGCGTTCGGCCGCGCGCACCGGCGGCGAACTGATCCTGCCGAAATTCCGCTCGGCCCGCGAGGTTCATCCGCCGCTGGTCGTGTTGGCCGACATTTCCGGCTCGATGAGCCAGTACACGCGGATTTTCCTGCATTTCCTGCATGCGCTGACGGAAAAAAGGCGTCGCGTGCACACCTTCGTCTTCGGTACCCGGCTGACCAATCTGACGCGGCAGATGCGCCATCGCGACCCGGATGCAGCCCTTGCCGACTGTTCGGCGGCGGTCATGGACTGGTCGGGTGGCACCCGCATCGGCGACACGCTGGCCGAGTTCAACCTGATATGGTCGCGTCGCGTGCTGGGGCAGGGGGCGGTCGTGCTTCTGATCACAGATGGGCTGGAGCGCGACGATGTCGCCGGCCTGTCGGAGGAGATGGAGCGCCTGCACAAATCCTGCCGGCGGCTGATCTGGCTGAACCCGTTGCTGCGCTTCGACGGCTTCCAGGCGCGCGCCCGTGGCGTCAAGGCGATGCTGCCGCATGTCGACGAGTTCCGCTCGGTGCACAATCTCGATGCGCTCGCCGATCTCTGCGCGTCATTGGACAAGAAGTCGGCACAATCCGTCGATCCGCGCCGATGGCTGGAAGCTGGCGCGAGGCGCGCCGCATAACCATATCCTTCCCATCCGGAAAACAGATCCCGAGAAAAACAGACTTCTGGAGAAACGGTCATGGAAAACAGCATTTATCTGGATGAGGCCCGCGACCCGCTGATCATTGCGGAGGGCTGGATGAAGGACGGCAAGGACGTGGCCATCGCGACAGTGGTCGAGACCTGGGGTTCGGCGCCCCGACCTGTAGGCAGCCATCTGGTCATCGACGCAGACGGCAATTTCCACGGCTCCGTCTCGGGCGGCTGCGTCGAAGGCGCTGTGGTCAGCGAGGCCATCGACGTCATCGACAGCGGCAAGGCCAGGATGCTGGAGTTCGGTGTTGCCGATGAAACCGCATGGCAAGTGGGCTTGTCCTGTGGCGGCCGCATCAAGGTGTACGTGGAAAGACTGGGCTAGAGCATGATCCCAAAAAGTGGGACCCGGTTTTTGGACAAGATGATGCTCGGACAAGAGATTTCCTGATGGATCCCTACGCCTTAAAAACTTTGAACGCCGAACGACGCGCCCGCCGTGCGGCGATCCTTGTCACCGATCTCGGTGACGGCCGCGACCGGATCGTGCGCGAGGGCGATCACGTCGCCGGCGATCTCGGAACCGCGATCGCCAGGGCGTTTCGCACCGGTAATTCCGGTTCGGTCGAAGCCGAGGGGCGGACTTTCTTTCTCAACGCGCATCTGCCGCAGCCGCGTCTGGTCGTGATTGGCGCTGTCCATATCAGCCAGGCGCTGGCGCCGATGGCGAAGATCGCCGGCTATCCCGTGGAGATCATCGACCCCCGCACCGCTTTCGCCACGCCGGACCGCTTTCCCGATGTGGCGCTTCATGCCGAATGGCCGGAGGATGTGCTGAAGCGTCAGCCGCTCGACAGCTACACCGCACTTGCCGCCGTCACCCATGATCCGAAGGTCGATGATTTCGCCCTGAAGGCAGCACTAGACGCCAACTGCTTCTATGTCGGCGCGCTCGGCAGCAGGAAGACGCATGCCAAGCGTGTCGAACGTTTGCTGGCGCTGGGCGCGAGCGCCGACCAGATCGCCCGTATCCATGCGCCGATCGGGCTCGATATTGGTGCTGCCAGCCCGGGAGAGATTGCTGTTGCGGTGTTGGCCCAGGCGATCCATGCCTTCCGCTCGCGCGGGCTGGACGCAAAAGGTGCGGCGGCGTGAAATTCGGACCGATCCCGATCGAGACGGCGGAAGGCGCGGTGCTGGCACACTCCACCACCGCTGGTGAACGCCGCTTCCGCAAGGCGCATAGGCTGAGCGCCGAAGATGTGGCGCTGCTACGGACTGCCGGTGTTTCCGAGGTCGTTGCGGCTGTTCTGGCTGAGGACGACCTCGGCGAGGATGCGGCCGCGCAAACGATTGCCGGGAGCATGGCCTTTCGCGGCATCGAAGCCAAGCCTGCCGCGACCGGGCGGGTCAACCTCCACGCCAAGGCGCCGGGCATCTTCACGGTCGATGCCGTTGCCATCGACGCCATCAATGCCATCGATCCCGCCATCACCATCGCCACGCTGGCGCAGCATGCGCCGGTCGAAAAAGGCCAGATGGTCGCGACGGTGAAGATCATTCCCTTCGCGGTCGGTTCAGCGCTGGTCGACGCTGCGACAGAAATCTGCGCCGCAGGCGAGATCTTTGCCGTCAATGCCTACCGGCCCGTGCGTGTCGGCGTCATCCAGACGGTTCTGCCGGGCATCAAGCCTTCCGTGCTCGACAAGACGCTGCGCGTCACCGAAGCACGGCTGGCGCGTACCGGCGGCAGGCTGACGGCCGAGCGCCGCACGGCGCATGAGATCGCGCCGGTGGCGGAGGCCACGGCTTCCCTGGTGCGCGACAATGACATGGTGGTGATCTTCGGCGCCTCGGCGATGAGCGATTTCGCCGATGTCATTCCCGCGGCGATCGAGAAAGCGGGCGGTACCGTCGTCCGCGCCGGTATGCCGGTCGATCCCGGCAATCTGCTGGTGCTCGGTACGCTCGGCGGCAAGCACGTCATCGGCGCGCCCGGCTGCGCCCGCAGTCCCAAGGAGAACGGGTTCGATTGGGTGCTGGACCGATTGATCGCCGGTCTCGACGTGACCGCCAGGGATATTGCCGGCATGGGGGTCGGCGGGCTGTTGATGGAAATCCCCACACGGCCGCAGCCGCGCGAACCGCTGCCGGCCAAATCTCAACTGAAGGTCGGCATCGTGCTGCTGGCGGCCGGCCGGTCGAGCCGCATGGGCGGGCCGAACAAGCTGTTGGCGCTGTTCGACGGCAAGCCGCTGGTGCGCCGCACCGCCGAGCGGGCGCTTGGCTCGAAGGCGTCCAGAACTGTCGTCGTCACCGGCCACCAGCGCGAGCGGGTGCGCGCTGCGCTGGCGGGCCTCGACGTGACCTTCGCGCACAATCCTGATTTTACCGACGGCTTGTCCACGTCGCTGAAGGCCGGCATTGCCTATCTGCCGGAGGACTCCGCCGGTGTGATGATCGTGCTCGGCGACATGCCCGATATCACGTCCCACGATCTCGACAGATTGATCGATGCGTTCCGCAAGGGCGGCGGCAATGCGGTGGTCCGCGCTTCGCATGACGGCAAGCGCGGCAATCCGGTGCTGTTGCCGCGTTCGCTGTTTCCGGCGATCGCCCATCTGGAGGGCGACACCGGCGCACGCCATCTGGTCGAGACCGAAGGGCTCGATGTCATCGATGTCGAGATCGGCGCGGCGGCGTCTGTCGATGTCGACACGCGCGAGGCGCTGGAAGGCGCCGGCGGCGTGCTGCAGGATTGACAAACCCAAGCCGAATTACGCATGCGTTGGGTATGTCTTTTCGCCGCCAAATTTTCTGTGCCTTTGCAGTCACGACCGCGTTGCTGTCGTCGGCTGCGCAAAGTCAGACGCTGTCCCTAAAACCCTTCAAGGACGATCTCTTCGCCTATCCGCCCACGCTGTCGTCCGACAGCAACGGCGCCTACACGGTCATCGACTACCGCGAGATGCGCGACATCAACCAGCGTGACCAGGTGCCCGAGCGGCGGGTGAACGCCCAATATACCGACGCCAGCGTGCGCAAGGTGCAGCAGGATCTGTTGCTGAAAACCGACGCCGGCGATATCAGGCATGTCGCCGTCGGCAAGACCGAGGGCGCCGGCATCATCGTGCTTTACCTGCACGGGCAGGGCGGCAGCCGCAAGCAAGGCGTCGACGACTTCACCTTCGGCGGCAATTTCAACCGGCTCAAGAACCTGATGGCCAGCAATGGCGGCCTCTACCTTAGCCCGGATTTTACCGATTTCGGCGACAAGGGAGCAGCGCAGGTGGCAGCGCTGATCGGTCACTATGCCGACCGGTCGCCAGGCGCGAAGATCTTCGTTGCCTGCGGATCGATGGGTGGTGCGCTGTGCTGGAAGCTTGCCGCGCGCAAGGACATGGGCGGCCGCATCAACGGCCTGCTGCTGCTCGGCTCGCTATGGGATGAGAGCTTTTTCACCAGCCCAGCATTCAAGCGCCGTGTGCCGGTCTTTTTCGGCCAGGGCAGTCACGACGTGGTCTTCCCAGTGGCAAATCAGGAGGCATTCTTTCGCTCGATCCTGGCCAAATCGAAGACTTACCCGACCCGTTTCGTTCGTTTCGAGACCGGCACCCATGGCACCCCGATCCGCATGACCGACTGGCGCGGCACGCTCAACTGGATGCTGTCGAAGTCGCCCTGACAGGCTGCCTGCAAGCCCGTGTGACGCTCAAGGCGCAGTGTTGTAGTCGACGACAGTCTCGGGATTTTGCTCGCCGTCATATGATGCATCGACGTCGTACTGGACCAGCGAGAAATTGCCGTTGCGGAACAGATACGTGCCGGCGTCGGAAGCATCGCCGACCCCGCGCCACTTGTTGAACGTGGTGATCGTCTGGGTGGCCTCGTCATAGTCGGAATTGACCGCCCAGCCGGACGTCTGGAAACCGACGATGCTCATGCCCAGCAATTTGCCGTTGCTGTCATTGTTCTCGTAGCGGATGTCCATCTTGGGTTCGGCGAATTGCAATTGCTGCACGGCCGATGTCTCGTCGGTCATATAATAGACCGAGCTTTCATTGTAGGCGGCGGCCGAGCAGGAAAAATGGAACAGCCGCGTCTCCTTGTCGGGGTCGCCGGGCTGCGCATCCTTGTCCTTGTATTTGATTGAAAAGACCGTTGGCTCGTCGGCCAGGAACTGTTTGTCGCACTGGCCGCCATAGGTTGCCAGAAACGCCTTCTTTGCCTGCTCCAGCGCAGTGTCCTTCTTCGGTGGCGGCGGCCCGTCGCCGCAGCTTGGCGGCAGCGCCTCCTCGAAATCGGCGGTGGAGGGGTTCAGTGCCCCATTCTCGATGTGGATCGGATCGAAGGGTGGCTCCGCCTGGATCTGGGCATTCACCTGGCGCAGCGTGTAGCAGCCGGCAAAAACCTTTTCGCCGCCGCTCTTGTCGGTGGCGCGGATGGCGACGGGCACGTTGTAGAAAATGCTGCCGGCCGCACCTTCGTCGGAAACCGCCCCGGTCAAGACCTCGACCTTGTCGGTGCCGTCATAGCCCTTGACGAAACTGTCGAAATCCTTTGCCGGTTTTGTATCGCCGAAATACCCCCAGGCGCGGGCGAATTCGTGCCGGGTGATGGCGCTGTAGAGCGAACGAACAACAGCATCGGCGCTCGACCGGTCGTCGACATAGGGCGCTTCGGGGGCATCTTCGGCTGCCAAGGTCGTTTGACCGATCGGGGCCAGGGAGAGAAAGGCAGTCGCTGCGAAAAGGGCGCATCTCATCGGGAACCTCCGCTCGATAAGAGGATTCTACGACGGCGATTGCGGCAACGTGGTGACGCGGCGTCGGCGGCCTTGAAAAATCCTGCACGAAGGCGCTACGTCGCGTCCGCCGGCGCTGGGCCGGGCAGGAGATTTGACGTGACGATATCGATGTATGAGGCATCCGTGCCGGTGTTTTCGGCTAGGCTGAAAGCGCTTTCCAATGTGCTTGCGACCGCCGAACAGAATGCGCTGGACCGCAAGATAGACCCGCAGGTTTTTCTGACGGCGCGGCTGGCGCCGGACATGTTCGCCTTGACCAGGCAGGTGCAGATCGCCACCGATCATGCCAAGGGCGCGCCGTCACGGCTCGCCGGCCGCGAAGTGCCGAAATACGAGGACAATGAGGCGAGTTTTGCCGATGTCCAGGCTCGCATCACGAAGACGCTCGACCTTCTCGCGACATTTTCGGCTGCCGAATTCGACGGCTCCGATGACAAGATCATCGAGCTGAAGCTTGGTGGACGCGAAAGCTCGATGCCCGGCCTGCAGTATCTGCTGCATGTGGCCATGCCCAACTTCTATTTCCATCTCACCACGGCTTACGACATCCTTCGCCACAATGGCGTACCGTTGGGCAAGGCGACGTTCCTGGGATCGCGCTAAGGAATTGAATTTTTTGGAGGTGTCCCGGACCGATCCGGGACATCCTGAACACCGGATGCAGCTAGCGAATGGACATTTCGCGGGCGATGCGGGGGAAGTCGGCCGGCTTGATCCCTATGTCGGCGCGGTCGGCATTGCTCATCGAATGAAGCAGCGCGAGCGCCGAGCGGTATCTCAGATGTTCCTGTGGCCGAGGCCGGGCGAACATTTCAGTGAAGAAACCCATGATTCAAGCCCCAAATTGGTCCTCCACGGCTGCCAATATAGGTGAATCGTGACAATTGTGCAGTGCAGCATTTGCATACCTGCCATGTCTTGGCGATTTTTTTCGCCATTTTCCGCAACCGGGTGAAACTTTTGCTGACGCGCATCGTAGCCTCGAATGCTGGCTGCATGGCTGCCACGAGGCGACGGCTAAATTCATTGAGATCGGTGCCATGCATTTTTAACGAGCCGGTTCTATGCTTCGATACCCGAATGGTCGGGCGAGGGGGAGGCTGACATCGCTACTGGCGCCAAGCGGGATTTCGCTTCGTTGCTCGACGACCTCTTCATCGCCCCCGACAAGAATGGCGAGGACGTAGAGGCCGGCGCTCGTCCATCCATCCCGTTCGACTATCTTTCGGTGGCCGATGAGCTCCATTCCGGTCGCATCAAGGTTTCCGCTGCCGAATATCGCGAGGCAGGCGCGGATCTGGCGACCGAATTCGCCGCTTTGCTCGATCATGCCAAGCTGGCTCTCGCCGGCGAAGAGCCAAAGCCCGAGGAAAAACTGCCGCCGATCGATCCCGAAGCCATCGCCGTCGAACTCGGCCTCAATCAGCCCAAGCAGGTCGCCGATTTCGGCCGTATGCGCCGCAGCTTTGCCTTTGCCAACCATCCCGACCGCGTCGCCCCACATTTGCGCCAGCGCGCCATGATCCGCATGCAAGTGGCCAACATGCTGATCGACGAGGCCAAGCGTCGTGCACTGGCCGGTGCTCGCCGCTAACCCGGCTGGTTCACGCAAAAGTCGGCCTGGCGAGGCTTGGAGAGCGGCTCTGCTTTGCCTATAGATGCGGCTCCTCCGCGCAGTCGCGCCAGCCTTCCTCCGGAGCCGAATCCATGCACAAACGCCGTCTCGGTCGGACTGATCTTCTTGTTACCCAGATCTGCCTGGGCTCCATGACCTGGGGCCAGCAGAACACCGAGGCCGAAGGCCACGCCCAGATGGACCTGGCTTTCTCGCGCGGCGTCAATTTCATCGACACTGCCGAGCTCTATCCGATCCCGCCCAAGGCGGAGACGCAGGGGCGGACCGAAAAGATCATCGGCAGCTGGATGAAGGCCAAGGGCAACCGCGACAAGGTGATCTTGGCCTCGAAGGTCGTCGGCCGCACGGCCAACAGCTGGTTTCGCGGCGACAGGCCGTCGCAACTGGTGCGCGCCGATATCTTTGACGCCATCGACAAGTCGCTGGCCAAGCTCGGCACCGACTACATCGACCTCTATCAGATCCACTGGCCGGAGCGGGATATCCCCTGGGGCGCCAACCCGACGCGCGTCGGCGCCGTGTCGCCACGCGCCGATTCCGTCGGCGCACCGGCCGGCGAAACGCCGATCGCCGAGACGCTTGCCGTGTTTGACGAATTGGTGAAGGCAGGAAAGATCCGGCATTTCGGCCTGTCGAACGAGAGTTCCTGGGGCGTGATGCGGTTCCTTGCCGAAGCCGACCAGGGTATCGGCCCGCGCGTCGCGTCGATCCAGAACGCCTATAATCTCGTCAACCGCACCTTCGAGGTGAATCTCGCCGAGGTCTGCGAGCGCGAGCAGGTGTCGCTGCTGCCCTATTCGCCGCTGGCGCAGGGCTATCTCACCGGCAAGTACGACCACGGCGCGCGGCCTCAGGGCTCGCGCACGCAGCTGTTCAATCGCGGCCAGCGCTACGAGACGCCAGGTGCCGCCGAGGCACAACTCGAATACAATGAGCTGGCGCGCTCCTTTGGCCTGGAGCCGGCACTGTTTGCCAACGCCTTTGTCTCGAGCCGGCCGTTCGTGACCTCGAACATCGTCGGCGCGACGACCGTTGCGCAGCTCGATATGGCGCTGTCTTCCGTCGACGTCGTCTGGACCGACGAAATGCAGAAGGCGGTGGATGCGATCCACCAGCGGGTCGGCAATCCCTGTCCTTGAACGGGGATTGCTGGCCGAATATCCAACGATTACAATGGGAGAAGGGCGGCAATGAATTTTCCGATCGAGGCTATCCGGGGAAAATTTCCCGCTCTCTCTCTGACCGACAAGGGCCGCCGCCGCATCTATCTCGACAACCCTGCCGGCACGCAGGTGCCACAGGCAGTGGCGGATGCGGTATCGCGCTGTCTCTTGACCACCAATGCGAACCTTGGCGGCTACTTCGAAACGACGATTGCCGCGCAGGCCGTCGTCGATGAGGCACATGAGGCCATGGCCGATTTCCTCGGCGCCGCAAGTCCTGAGGAAATCATCATCGGCGCCAACATGACGACGCTGACCTACCACATCTCGCGCACGCTCGGCCGCACGATGCAGCCCGGTGACGAGATCATTCTCACCCGCATGGACCATGAGGGCAACGTCTCGCCCTGGCTGCAACTGGCCGAGGATCACGGCCTCGTCGTGCGCTGGCTGCCGTTCGACGAAACCAGCTGGCAGGTCGAGGAGGCGACGCTGGCTGGCTTGCTTTCGGAGAAGACACGGCTGGTCGCGTTGAACTACGCCAGCAATTTGACCGGTTCGATCAACCGGGTGAAGGCGCTGACTGCGATAGCCAGGAATGCCGGTGCGCTGGTCTATGTCGATGCCGTCCAATTCGCGCCGCACGGCCTGATCGACGTGCAGGAGCTCGGCTGCGATTTTTTGATCTGCTCGGCCTACAAATTCTTCGGACCGCATATGGGCATATTGTGGGGCCGCCGTGATGTCATCGAGACGCTGGAGCCCTACAAATGCCGCTGCTCTTCCAACGGTCTGCCGGAGCGGTTCGAACTCGGCACGCCGCAGATCGAGCTGATGGCCGGCCTCACCGCCGCGGTCGACTACTTTGCCGACCTTGGCGCGGCGGCGGGCGAGGGCGGTTCAAGAAGGCAGAAGATCGCCAAGGCGTTCGCGGCTTCGATCGCATACGAAAACCCGTTGGCGCAACAACTGATCGACAGCCTGTCCGATATCGAGGGCTTGACCGTCCACGGCATCACTGACCCGAAGCGGCTCGGCGATCGCGTGCCGACGGTTTCCTTCACGGTCGAGCGCATCGTGCCGGAGACAATCGTGCGGCAGATGAACGCCGAAAATATCTTCCTGTGGTCCGGTCACAACTACGCCTGGGAGATCGTCCACCAGCTCGGCATTCCAGCCGAGCATGGCGTCGTGCGCATCGGCATTGCTCACTACAACACGGCAGCCGAAATCGACGAAACGCTGGAAAGTGTGCATCGGGTCATCGCCATGCTCAGGCAGCAGCGCTCCTGACGCTGGCTTGAGCATTCACCGCATCTTGCCGCCGAAACCAGTGAGGAACGCCGTGAGATTGTCGCCGAGTTCGTCGCAGAGGTAGCCGCCCTCCTGGACGATGACCGTCGGTAGGTCGAGCTTTGCGATGGCCTCGCCGATGCGCGAGAAGCCAGGCGTCGTCACCGAAAGTCCGCCGAACGGATCGCCCTCGAACGCGTCGAGGCCGAGCGCCACAACGAGCGCGTCGGGCGAAAAGGCACGGATGCGCTGGAAGGCCACCTCGAGCGCTTCGAGAAACGCCGCGTCGGCGGATTTGCGCGGCAGCGGCAGGTTGAAATTGTAGCCGAGGCCGGGCCCTTCGCCGCGCTCGTCGGCATGGCCCCAGAAGAACGGATAGAAGCGCACCGGATCGGCGTGCAGCGAGACGGTCAGCACATCCGGCCGTGCATAGAAGATGCCTTGCGTGCCGTTGCCGTGATGCAGGTCGACATCGAGGATCGCCACCCGTGCGGCTTGTTTGCGCAGAACCTGCGCGGCGACGGCCGAGTTGTTGATGAAACAGAAGCCGCCGGCGACATCGGCAAAGGCATGGTGGCCGGGCGGGCGGCACAGCGCGTAGGCGGCCGGCGCGCCTGATATCACCGCCTCGGCGGCTTCGACCGCGCTCCAGGCGCTCCACAGCGCGCTCTGCCATGTTTCGCCCGAGATCGGGCAAGCCGTGTCGGCCATGTGATAGCCGGCCTGGCCGACCGCCGAGGCCGGATAGGAGCCATTGCGCGCAATCGGATGGATGTTCGGGATCACTTCGGCCGAAGCGCCCTCGATGCGCTGCCAGCGCGCGTAGATATGCTCGAGGAAATCCAGATATTCCGGCGTGTGCACCGCCGCGGCCGGGCCGAGCCCATGATCCCGAGGTCGCTCGATCGTGCAACCCGCAGATAGTGCGCCGACTAACAATCTCTCGATGCGCTCCGGCTTTTCCGGATTGGGCTGTGCCGCGCCGCTCGAAAGAAAGGCCCTGGGGTCGTGGCGCTTCTGTTCCTCGGCATAGAAGGCTTTCATTCCTGATCCCCGTTTTCCGGCGCGTCGGCGAAAGCAAAGAAGGCCTCGCCGATGATTTTTTGGGTCTGTTCGTAGCTCGACCAGGCGATGCCCAGCCTCTCGTAGAAGGCCTTGGCCCCTTCATTGTCGGTGTCGACGGACAGCCGGAGATAGACGCCGCCTTCCTTCCGGCACTGCGCCGCAACGTGCCGCAGCAGCCGCTCGCCGATCTTCCGGCCGCGAAACCGGTCTTCGACATAGAGATCCTGCACATAGACGCCAGGCCGCCCCATCCATGTCGAAAAGATCGGGAAATGCAGGCAAAGGCCGGCAAACTCGCCGCCCACTTCGGCGATCAGGGTGGAGAAAGCGGGCTTTTCACCAAAGCCGTAGGTGCGCAAATCATCTGCTGTCGAAATGATCTCCTCCGGCGCACCGATATGCGTGCCGAGTTTCAGGATCGCGGCGTGGATGGTTTCGACGTCTTCCACTCGGCCGGGGCGGAGGCGGATTTTGGGCGAGGCAATCATTGCAGGTTCATCTCAGATCAGCATCTCAAAACGCCACCCGGTCGCCGCCCTTGAGCGCCAGCATGTCGCGCGCTTCGGTGGGCGTTGCAACCTCCAGCGACAGCCCGTCGAGAATGCCACGGATACGGCGCACTTGATCGGCATTGGCTTTCG